>NZ_CP135163.1 GCF_001940165.2 Roseburia sp. 831b
AGCTTCCCCTTTTTAAAAATACAGGAATCCAAAAAGCTCATGGTTGTCTGTCTTTTCTGCAATCTCATGTACTTCGTCACAACACGCAATCATCTTTTCTAATTTTGCAGACCGAGCATCTAAAATTTTTTTCTTTAAGCTTTCCTCATCCATAACAAGTCCTTCCAAATTGATATTTCTTTCACAATGTCTTTTCGACGGATAATTTCCAATCAATAATCTGTCAAAATCATCCTCGTTTTCTCTAGTATATACAATTAGCATCATTCGCGCAAGGCTGGTAGTGCCAAGTGCCAGGTCATAATAAAAAGAATCCTGCTTGCAGGATTCTCCGCCTGCGGCGGGTCGCATTTGCGACATTGTTCAACTCCGCCGCAGTGCGATCCTTGCGGAGCATTTTTATGTAATAGGAACGAAATTTCCTATTACATAAAAAAATGACTGCCTGAAATTACAACAATCTCTTCCAAGCAGTCATACACTTATGCACCAAGTGCTTCTGGGTTCTCATCCTCGAACAATTCTCCGTCCACGATGCGTACAACACGTTTCGCGTGCTGGGCTACGCTTAAATCATGCGTAATCATGACAATCGTATTTCCCATATCGCTTAAGTGCTGGAACAATTTCAATACTTCCAATCCACTGTTGCGGTCTAGCGCTCCGGTCGGCTCATCTGCCAAAAGAATTGCCGGCTGTCCGACTAATGCTCTCGCAATGGCTACCCTCTGCTGCTGTCCGCCGGACAGCTCATTCGGTTTATGCTTAATACGCTCCGCAAGTCCTAGCATCTCTATGGTATCCATGCTCGCATCCGTCGCCTCTTTTAATGTCATGCCACGCATCAATAGCGGCATGACAATATTTTGCAATACATTATAAGTTGGAATCAGGTGATAGCGCTGAAAAATGAAGCCGATTTTCTGGTTACGAATTTTTACCAGCTCTTTCTCTTTGGCATCCTGAATGGCAACACCATCTAAATTGTATGTTCCGGAACCGGCCACATCCATACATCCAATAATGTTCATCAGCGTACTTTTTCCAGAACCGGAAGGACCTAAAATCGCAAGGTATTCTCCTTTTTTCACATCAAGCGAAATATCTTTTAAAACATGAAGCGGATCTGCACCTGTCTCATAATACTTGTTGATATCCCGCATGGTAATGATATTTTCTGTTGTATCCATGCTCTTTCTCCCTTCTTTATTGTTCTATCATCCAGATTTCAAGTATGACTTCATTTCCGTCATCGTCTGTCTCAAGCAAAAGCTTCAAAACATCTCCTGTTGCAATTCTTGAAAAAGTTGTCTCCGTACCTGCTGCGGTATGCACGGTTACACCAACCGGAATCTGTGTGGTGACAACGCCTCCCGTCATATTGGAAGCATCTTTTTCCCCGGAGTCCGATGGCATTTCTGTTGTATCCATATCCACAGATTCTCCATTCGAAGGCACATCAGATGGGGCATCTCCTGTCGGTGGCTCTCCTGTTGGTGCCTCGCCGGACGGTGCTTCTTTGTCGGATGGTTTTTCTCCCGATGGGGCTTCTCCTGACGGCGCGTCTCCGCCAGATGGAGCATCCCCAGATGGCGGCTCTCCTGTTGGCGCTTCACCGGATGGCTTATCCCCTGATTCTGTTCCGTCTGAATTGCTTTCGGAATCTGTCTGTTCCTGTTTTTCTGCATCTTTTGACTCCGTGCTATCCGCTGCTGCATCTTCGTCTTCTTCCGTTGAGATTACCTGTGATTCATCCACTTCCATGTATGTGATTTCATTTCCTTCTATTGCGGTCACAACGGCATACGCATATCTCTGATTGTCTGCAAGTTCCGTATCATCCGCCTGCGAACCACATCCGCCTAAAGAAGTAAGAAGTAACATTCCGGATAAAATCAGTCCTATTCTCTTTTTTATCATCATTCTTTCCTCGCTTTTCTTTCTATCCGGCTCTTATTCCGCGCTCAACGCTTCTACCGGTACTAACTTCGATGCCTTATAGGCAGGATAGAATCCAAAAATAGTTCCTGTTCCGATTGCAAATAAAAGTGCAATGAAAAATGCTGACACGGAAAGTTCCACCCTGACTCCAAGATATTCAACCAACGGTGTAATCAACACACTGACACCTATTCCTAACACGCCTCCTAAAAAGCTGATTGCCGCTGCTTCTAACAGGAATTCAAACAAAATATTACGCTGGGAACAACCGATTGCTTTTAAAATACCAATCTCATTTGTTCTTTCTTTTACCGAAACAAACAGAACATTCATAATACCGATACCGCCTACAACAAATACAATTGCCGCCATTGCAACTAAAAGCATAGTTAGAATCTCATTTGAGGCGGAAGCTGCTTCTATTTTGCTTCCGGCATCTTCATAAGTGAATTCTGTGTTTGGATAAGACTCTGCGAGAACGTTTGTAATATCTTCGATTACGGTATCAACCGCATCCACGTCTTCCGCTAACACTGTGATGGTAGGATTTACATCTGTTCCTACGATATATTTAATCCCTGTTTCATATGGAATAAATACAGAGTCGTCCGGGCTGATTCCGGATGCCACGGTTCCCATCGTCTGTAACACGCCGTTTACCACATAAGGACGGTCATCAATATAGATAACACTTCCATAAGCATCAATCGCACTTCCGAAAATCTCCTCTGCAACTGTCGCACCAAGGACACAGACTTTTTCTTTGTTCTCATCATCCGAATCTGTGATAAAGCTTCCAACGGCAAGCTCTAAATTGCTGATTGACTCATAATTTGATTTGATTCCCGCAATCGTGTAAGAGGTCTCCTCCTCCAAATCTCCACCGTCAACATTGGATTTGGTGGAGTACGAAATGGTTGCCGCGGATATGCCGGAGACAAATGTCTCGATGTCGTCGACATCATCATCTGTCAGTGTTATTTTTTCTTGATTCATACGGTCTTCCATATCCGTGCTGTTACCAAAGAGAGATGACATATCTGGCATTCCGCCGCCTAATTCTCCACCAGGACCTCCTGAACCGTCGCCGCCTCCTGGGCCACCGCCCATGTTTCCATCGGAAGCATTGCCTCCACCGGCACTGTCACCGCCACCCGATGGCATTCCTCCACCAGACGGCATTCCTCCACCGGAAGCGTCACCGCCGCCACCACCCGATGGCATGACAACACCACCGCCACCGGAAGAACTGTCGTCATCACTGCCTGAGGACATGGAATTGTCCATTCCTCCGCCCTCATAAGAAATATCAATTGCTCCTGCATTCAAGTTTTTAAACTGGTCTGCCACATCTTCCTGTCCGCCTTTTCCAATTGCAATTACCATTACGATTGTAGCTGCACCGACGATAATACCAATAGATGTCATAATCGCCTTAAATTTATTCTGGGTGATATTAATCCAGACCAGCCTTAATAATTCTTTTCCTCTCATTCAGATGTCACCTGACTTTCTATCAGAACCGTCTGACCTTCTTCTAATCCAGACTGAATTTCTACGTTGATACCGTCTGAAAATCCTGTCGTCACCTCTACTTTCTCAATCGATCCATCGTCATCTTTTACATCCACGTAAGATGTTGTTCCATCCTTTATAATTGCTTTATTAGATACATATAAAACATCTTCTACCTGCTTTGTGATAAAGGTAACGTTTCCGGTCATATCGGAGTACACATCCGAGGTGTCTCCGGTGAATATTACAGTAACGTTGTAGGAGACTGTGGACGAGCCACTTGAGGTAGAGGTATCAATACTTTCTACGGTTCCGCCATAAACCACATCCTCGTATGCTGTCAGTTCAATATTTACAGTATCTCCGATTGCCACATTTGAAATATCCTCCTGGGAAACCGAAACCGTCATCGTAACAGCGTCCGCATCTGCAAATTCTGCAACCGCCGTATCGGATGATAAATCATCTCCCGCCTCATATCCGACTGACAAAATGCTTCCGGAATACTCTGCATAAATGGTGCCATCGCCGATAAAACTTTCAAATTCATCTAGTGCTTCCTTGGCATCGTCAAGTGCATCCTGCGCATCATCCACATCATCTGTTATTCCATTGACATCAACCGAGTAAAGACTAGATGCATTATTGTAATTTAACATTGCTTCCTGATAGGTCTTTTCAGCTTCAATTGATTTTGTGGTCTGGTTATTCTGTGCAGACTGAAGTTTTATCACGAGAGAATTATAATTACTCTGTTCTTCAGATAACTCAGAACTTAAATCCTCACCTGCTGCAATTCTCGCCTGATAATCAGCAATTTTTGCTGCAGATTCATCGACCGCTTCCTGCGCATTATCCACATTTTCCTGCAATTCGGCAAGAGTTGCTTCATATTCCGCCTTTGCAACGGAGCCTTCTGCTATATTCGAATCATACGTATACTGTGCATCTAACTTCTGTTCAGCTGCGCTTAATTTTGCGGAGGTCAGGGAAGCTGACGCTGTGGACACTGCCGCCTCTAACACTTGTCGGTACTCTTCCACACTCTCATCCGTTATTTTCAAAAGTGGATCGCCCTCCGATACATTCTGTCCCACTGTAACGTAGACTTCTTCTACCTCAAGTGAGGCACTGCTGCTTGAACCGGAGGAACTGCCCACGCCAGAGGAACTGCTTGAACCTGCCGAACTTCCCGCACCCGCTGCACTTCCTGTTCCTGCACTGTTGCCACCTGTACCTGTTGTATTCCCTGCAGAAGACGTCGAACTGTTGTTCGAGTTTGTGGAAGATGATGTCTCATCAAAATCAATTTCCTGTGTAAGCGTTCCAATTGTGACGGAACCACTCTCCGTAACTCCTACGGTCAGATTCCCACTCTCAACAGTTGTCTCCTTATAAACGGTTTCTGTATCGTTTGAGCTCTTACTCTGATAAGCCCATACACTGATTCCTGTTCCTGCAACCGCCACAGCACATATCCCCGCAACTGCTGCCTTTATTTTTTTCCCTGCTTTCATTGTTCCATTCCTTTCCTATTCCTCTGTCTCAATCAGACAGGTATCGTCTGCTGAAATTCCTTCTACCACAACCGTATACTGCTCTGTGCTTTCTCCGATTGTAACCGGTATCTCAACAACGTCGCCATTTTCATCGTACTGTTTTACTTTTGCTGTCGTTCCATCAATATCTGACAGTGCATCTGTCTCGATATAGTAAACATCTTCCACCGTTCCATAAGAAAACGTAACGTTTGCAGAGGAACCGGAACTTAACATACCGTCAGAATTGTCAATCTGTATCCCAACTGCATACGTTACATTTGATACGCTTCCTCCTGTCGTTGCGGAAGATGCAATGGATGCCACTTTTCCTTCCACGTTACCGGTTCTGGCACCTGAAATTGCAACCGAAACAGTATCTCCTACGGCAATTTTTGAGATATCTTCCTGTGATACTTCTACCGAAATACTGATTGTCTGCGTATTATAATAAGAAACAAATGCCTGCTGTTCCACAAGGGTATCGTCAGCATCATAGGTCACAGATGCAATCGTTCCATCCTGGCTTGCACACACAACACCATCTTCTAATGAAAGCAGGGCATTTTGCTCTTCTTCCAAATCATCTAATGTACTCTGTGCACTATCCACCGCATCCTGCAGTGTGGTAATGGTTGCATCATACGTGCTGTCCGCATACTGTGCCTCAAGCACGGTAGAATCGTATTCATTTTCTATACTTACCTGCTTTGTCACCGCATCACGTAATGCCTGCTGATAATCACTCTCTAACTGGGACAGTTTGCTTTCTAATTCCTCTTTCTTCTTGGTTGCCTGCTGGGCTGCCTGTTCCGCCTGCTGTTTGGCTGACTCTGCCTCTTTTTGTGCCGCCTGCAAATCACTTTGGGCTTTTTCTGCATTCTGTTTCGCCTGACTCATGCTCTCGTCTGCTGCTTCCACTGCGCCATAGTCTTGACTAACCTGCTCCATCAACGTTGTAATATCGTCTCTGGATGTCTCTAAATTGTCTGCCGAAGTAATCAGATTCTGCAATGCAGCTAAGTCATTTGTCAGCGTTGTTTTTGCCGTATCGTATGCCTCTTTTTGCTCCTGATAAGCTGTCTGCGCTGCTGTGGCTGCATCCGTTGCCGATGTGACAGCAGCCTCTTTTTCCTCTACACCTGCTTCCGTGTAGTAGGTATTGTTTGCAAGGTTATTGGTGTAAGTTGCGATGTCATTTTTAGCATTTTCCCATTCCGCCTTTTTTTCCGCAACGGTTGCATCCAATGCACTTAAGGATGCGCTATAACTTGCATCTGCATTTTCTGCATCCGTTAATGTCGACTGGTACGTGTACTGTACCTCTAAGACTCCTGTCTCATAGTTCATCTCTGCTGTATCTAAATCATCTTTTGCATCCGCAACTGCTTCCTCATAATATTCTTTCGCTGCCTCCACACTGTCATCTGTCAGTTTATAAAGTGCATCTCCTTCATTGACAGAATCCCCAGATTCTACATAAACTTCTTCCACTGTCATTGTCACTGCTGTTACAGAAAATTCCGGCAACTGGCTGTCCGTTGAGATTGCCGTGGTGCCGTCCTCCTCAAACGCCAGTTCCAGGTCCCCATATTGTAGTGAAGTCTCCTGATATGCACTTTCTTTTTCTGTACCTTTTGCATGAATCATCGTGAATCCAATGGTTCCACCAACAATCACTACAACCATAGTTCCAGATATTTCCACCCAGAACTTTTTACTATGCTTCATGAATCAACCTTACCTTTCCGTATCCCGCTCTTCTTATTCTTAATAAGCAGAAACTATACTCAAATTTTTCATTGTGCCTATCTTACCAATGCAACCTTAACGTTAATTGAATGTAGTGTGACGGTTATGTGTAGATTCCGTTAAATAAGTGTGTTATAAAAAGACGGGACAGCCGCTTTGCAAAAAACTGCAAAACGGCTGTCCCGTCTTTTTATCATGATCTATATCCTTTTTATACCATTCGGACAAGCCATACATTACTCCGTACCATACAGTATCCGATTATCACCTTAATCATCTCCGTTGCCTGCACAAAGAAATAGATGCTTACAATTCCAAGACCTGTGAAATGTGCTAATACAAATGCTGTCGGCACCACAATTACCCATGTAAAAACGGAGTCAAATAAAAATGTGACAAATGTTTTTCCACCGGAACGTAGGGTGAAATAGGACGCATGACTGAACGAGCAGAATGGCATAATCATTGCCGAAACAGCAATAAAGCTTGTTGCCAGTTTCTTAATCTCTTCCGACGTATTATAAATAGCCGGAAAAAATCTTCCGACAACGAGCATGACAGCTGCCATGATGATACAGCAGAACACGCTAAACGCAATCATTTTGTTGTCCGCGTCTTTTGCTTCTTCCAGCTTACCGGCTCCAAGGTACTGACCCACCACAATACTGATACATGCACCAAGCTGCAAGTATACAATATTAAAAAGGTTTGTAATCGTTGTCGCAATGTTTAATCCGGCAACAACACTTAATCCGCGCACAGAATAGCACTGTGTCACGGCCGTCATTCCCGCAGCCCATAATACCTCATTCATCATCAATGGAAAGCCTTTGATAAGAATCGCCTTTAATTCCTGCCCCGGTACGCCAAATCCGACATAGGCACCTTTTAAATATTGATTCTGTTTCGCGTGTGTATGTGCCCATACAATCACAATAATCGCCTCAATATAACGGGCAATTACCGTTGCAAGCGCTGCTCCCATGACACCCAGCTTTGGAAACGGTCCTATTCCAAAAATAAGCAGATAGTCAAGCACTGCGTTGGTTCCAACTGCAACAAAACTAGCAATCATCGGTATCAAGGTCTGCCCGGTCTCTTTTATATTTGTCGCATAGGATTGGTTTATGGCAAACGGAATCAGCCCTACTACCATAATGGATAAATACTCCAGTCCATACTGCAATGCCTGTTCTGTTGCACCATTTCCTGTTGTATCTGTCAGATACAGTGAAATCAGATTTCCGCCCTTTATCAGAAACAGTAAAATTGCAAAAGCGGTCACAAGCAAGGTGGCATAGAGTTTAAAACGGAAGGAATACATATGTCCCTTATGGTCACCTTTTCCATAATACTGTGCCCCAAAAATGCTTGCCGCTGACACCGCTCCAAAAATTGCCAGATTGTATACAAAAATCAACTGATTTACAATCGCTACCCCGGACATTTGTTCCGTACCCAGCTGCCCTACCATAATATTGTCCAGAAAGCTAACTAAATTTGTAATTGCATTCTGTACAATCATTGGCAGTGCAAGAAGCAGATATCTGCGGTAAAATGCCTTGTCCCCAATATATTTTTTCATTCGTGCTGTTCTCATTGATAACCTCCCTCCAAAAAAGTGCGTATTACCTATGATATCATTGAAAACAGCAATGTCAAGCATTAATTAAAATTTCTCTTACTTAAATTTCACCTTTGCAGAATAAGCCATCTGTGTATATTGTTTATACCCCGTTTTATATACAATTTTGTTTTCGATTCTTCCATTAAAAACAAGATATCCATAGTAGTAACTCTCGTACATCTGCTCCCACGAGGTGTATTCATTTTGCAGGTATTTAACGATAGGTGCAGAATGAAGCAAATATTCATCGTAAGATATATATCCACATACATATGACATGGCATACATTCTGATACATCTGCAATAATCCCAGGAATCCACGCCCGCATCTCCGATATTCTTGTATGCCTTGTCTGCACCTTCATAGCCTAATACATCGTCATACTGGTAATATTTGGTTGGATCATAATCCATGCCATTCATCTTTTCCAGATATTTTTCGTAGGTATATTTATCCCCCTTCTCTAACACGGAATTGGTAACTTTTATCAATGTACTCCTATTATAAATGCCCCAGTTCTGCTCTAAATTTTCCTTGATATCCTCGATGTCGTCTTTGTAGCCAGAAAGTTTTCTCTCTTTGATATCCAGTTTCTCATAATCTTCCTCTGATATGCCCTGTTCATGAAAGTATGGATAATATGCATACTTGAGCCACTCTTCATAATCGGATTTCTCCATTCCGGTTGACTCCATTGCTTCCTGCGCATTTTCCCGGTTCTCATCATCATTACCGCTCCACTCCAGCTGCAGCTTTCTGCCATCACTAGTCATTTCATACCATTCCACCTGAAAATACTTATATCCCTGGAATCCAATCCAGATAATGGCAGCAACACTAATTATAGCTAAAATAAAATGCTTCTTTAGCCAACGCCCAAATGGTAGTTTTTTACTTGCCTTAAAAACATGGAATTTAAGTTCATCACGGTCTAACAGATAATCCGACAGCGGACTATACCACAAATATTTTCTTTCTCCCTTTTCACTGCCCCATGGTATATCATCCGTAATCACACTATCGGATAACAAACGCCTTTTTTGACCTTTTTTATCCATAAACTCATACATAACATGTCTTTCTCTTGTGCGGGAATCCACCTGGGTAACTTCTTCCGATACGGCAACCGCATCTACTCTGTAATAGGTGCGCTTTACAACATTAAATATTCTGTATTCCTTTAATATTCCCACGCCCGCATTCAAAAACATGCAAAGTATTGCCAGACAAATACTTCTAAAACCAAAGATACAGATAAAAAACAAGATAAATATCATTACTTTCAAGAAAACATTCCATCTGGCAATTCTTTTTATGCGCTGAATTTCACTCTCAACAAGTACAGGCTGTTCTGGAACGGACTCCATATCATATGGAACAGCCTGTGAAGCAATCTCATCTGCCCTTTGGGATGAAACAACCACTTCCCCAGTTCTTATGTAATTTCTTACTATCATATCATTTGCATTTGCCACAATTGGAGCTTGTTTCTTTACAAAAAAATTGTACCTGCACCGGCTATTTCTCTGCAGAGCATTCAAAATTATCTTTTTCGGATCATCCGAAGCTTCATATTCTACCATTAAATATGATTTGTCATCGTATAATTTGATTTTCTTGCCAACGGAACAAATTTTCACATCATATATGGAAACACTCTTCTTGCATCCGATTGCCGGAGTTATCCAAAGTGTGTTTCCATCCACAGTTATCTTTTTCCGATTCACTTTTATAATAAAAGGAATTGAGAGAATTGCCCCGCCAAGGATCAGAAAGAAAATATCTCTTTCTATTGCATCCAGAAGTGGACTATATTCCATAAACAATTCTAAACTTGCATCCAAAATTACTCCCACCATGCACATCAGTGGAATCAGTGTTACCAAAACTCTCTTTTTTAAAGAAACCCGTACTTCCATCTTTTCCATTTTTCACCCTCATTTGTAGTTTTATTTCATATTAGAACTCCAGGCTATCCGCATTGAGCAGAAAATATTTCATACCCATAATTACAAAACCTTCATCATTTCTCCACGGCTTTTTCGTTCCATTTACGATAACAATCTTCTTAAATGAATCTGAAATATTCCTGAATGAATTGAACTCCTGTGCTTGCTTTTCCTCAGAGACCATGTCGTACGCTACCTGAATATAATATCTCTGGTTTCCCTGATTAACTACAAAATCAACCTCTAGCTGCTTATGAACCCGCTTTCCTTCACTATTCTTTTTCAAAACATCTACAATACCAACATCTACATTATAGCCTCTGATAAGCAGCTCATTATACACGATATTCTCCATAATATGAGTAGGTTCCTGCTGCCTGAAATTCAGTCTGGCATTTCTAAGTCCTATATCAGAAAAATAATATTTCAGATTTGCCCCTACATACTTTCTGCCTTTAATATCATACCGGTTCGCTTTCGAAATCAAAAATGCCTCTTCGAGGTAATCTATATGATTGGATATAGTCTTATTGCTATAATTGATACCTCTTTCACTTTTAAAGGTATTTGATATTTTGGTAGGATTCGTTGGGGAACCTATTGCAGAAGCAAGAATATCTACAAGTGTTCCTATTTCATCAACATTTTGAATTCTGTTTCGCTCTACCACATCCTTTAAATATACATTGGTAAAAATATTCTTCAGGTACTCTGCCTTTTGACGCTCAACAGAAAACTGTGCCACCTGTGGCAATCCACCATATATCATATACTCTTCCCATGCATCATCATAATCTCCATCGAAAGCTGCATAGAACTCTGCAAAGGATAACGGGTAAATTCTTACCTCATCTCCCCTTCCTCTAAATTCAGTTACAATATCACTTGATAAAAACTTCGAATTACTTCCAGTAACATACACATCAATATTGCTAATACGAAGTAAACTATTCAACACCTCTTCAAATCGAGGCATAAATTGTACCTCATCCAAAAGAAGATAATATTTCTGCCCATCCTTCATAGCATCTCTAATATACTGATAACATTTTTGCGGGTCTCTCAATTCCTCATTTTCAATACCGTCCAACGCAATCTCAATAATGTGATCGTTGTCTACACCACTCTCCAACAAATATTTCTTATACAATACAAATAGCAAAAACGATTTCCCACATCTTCTAATTCCTGTGATAATTTTTATCATGCCATTATCTTTTCTTATCTTTAACTGTTCAAGGTAGGAATCTCTTTTAATCTCCATATAGCCGCTCCTTATTTTTGTACATTGTACAAATTTTAGTAATGTAATTTTACTACTAAACTATTCATGTTTCAAACAACATTACTATTTTTTGTGCATTAGCATCTTTTTATGTAATAAAAAAGTATGACGAACAACCAGATACACTTTTAAAACACTAGATTATGAAGTTCCGTATTAATCTTACCAATATGCTCAATAAGTTCTGCTTTTTAAAATGTCATAATATCTGTTTTGATATTTTCTTTCGTATAATTATCATACAGCCGAATTTTCTAAGTTTCCACTTTACTTTTCATTTGTTGTGGCTAACATTTAATACAACTCCCCTTACTTTTATGTCAGTACACAAATAATCTTTCTTAAAAATTTGCTCTAAGCACAATAGGTATATCTGTAATAATATTTTCAATACCTTCTTGGGCTTTTCTTGAATTACATACTATAGTTTTTATAGATTTCCTATCAAAATTTATAATATTGTAATGACAATTGTTTTTTTCGTTATAACAATATTTAGGAATCATTTCTTTTATTTCTGGATGCTTTTCTGTTGGTACAACAGTATTGATTAAAAATCTATATTCTTGTTCATCTTTATACTGATTGTTCAAATCATATTCTCGCTTATAAAAATTGCCAACATACATTAAATGACGAAGTATACACTCAATTTTTGTATCATCATCAAATGTAATATCTTTTACCGCCATCAGATCATTGATTTCTTTTTTTATTATTTCAACCTGCTTATTAGTGTCATAAACAATTTTTGAGTGTTTGATACAATTTTTATCCTTTCTTTCTTCTTTTTTAGTAAAGAAGTATAAGCTATCCACAAATGCTCTTTTATCAAAAATAATATTATATCCATTTTCTCTTGCATAATTGTTCCAAAGATATTCAGAATCAGTATCCAAACACATTGATAAAACTGCTGTTCTATGCTCACTAATAAAATTTTCAATTTTATTATCATCACCAATTAAACTGTATGCATATTCTCTTTGTTCATCAGAAAATATATTTATTTTTGAAATGATTTCGTTTACGCGTTGTAAAATCAATCTTCCTTCACATTTATCGCCAAAGTCTTTTATATCTGTAGCCCAAAATTCGCCACTGCAAATATTACTAAGGGCATTTATGTTTGATGTATAATGACTCAAACAAACAATATCTGAAGTATCGTTTTTCATTATGCAACTATAATCATTAATTCTATTTAAAAATTCCCCCATTTTCTCACCTCAAATCTTTCTTTACATTTTATGTCACTGGAAATATCCTTATTATCACAACTACTGTCTATAATTTTCTGCATGCAGGTAATTTTTTAATATTCACATTTGATGCTAAATCACAACCCCATTGCAATGGTCGATTTCATGCTGAATAATCTGCGCCGTCCATCCGGTATATTTGCCATGCTGCTTTTTGAAATTGGAATCTAAATAATCGACCTCAATTTCTTCATATCGTGTACATGGTCTCACACCATCTAAGGAAAGACATCCTTCTTCTGTTTGATATGCTCCTGATTTTCTGGTGATAACAGGATTAACCATAGCAAATGCAAACGGTCCCGCTGCCACAACAATGATTGCCTTATTCACCCCTATCATATTGGCAGCCATACCAACACAGATTTCTCTATTAGCCCCTAACGTATCGAGCAGGTCCGTCACAACCTGCTTGTCTGCCTCTGTCGCGGGCTGTGCCTTTCTTGCAAATATATGCTGTCCTTTTACAATTTTCTTTACCATAATCATTTCTCCATTTATTTTGTATAATATGTTAAAAACTCAAACAATTTCTGATTCGTTTTCGCATTAATTTCTTCCGCCCGCAAGTACTCTGGTAACGGTATTCCCTGCTGACATTCTCCACATATATCAACACCTAAAATGTTTCCGCTTTCCAGGAAATAGGACAACAGTTGTTCTAATATCGGAAGCGACATTTTTCCCTGGCTCCAGTTTGTCTCCGAATATTTTTCATCTAAGATATCTTTATCTACAGAGATATAAAATGGCACGTTTTTCTGTATTTTTGGAATTTTCTTTTTATCTTCTCCAGAACAAATCTCTTCTGTTGAAAATGTAATTAACTTTTTCTGTAATTCTTCCCTTTTTCCTAAAGCACTCAGTTCATCATAAACTTGTCTGATATCGCTTTCTTTTGGTCCAATCAAGATTAACTGCTGCAGCCAGTGGTTTTTCAAAAATACTTTTCTGACCCAGTCTCCACAACTTGTCATATGTTCAATCATCGGCTTTTGCATGTCGGTGTGGTGGTCAAATACGACCAATGAAAATTTCTGCTGAATTTTCTCTGTCATAATTCCCGTTACATAGTGATAATTTCCTGAATCCAAAAAATGAATTCCATGTATTCCATATGGCTCTATTCGAGCAAGAATCTCTTTTTCTGCACGTTCCGAACAATATAAGTCACATTCCTCTATATCGGAGCAATCCAACCAGTATACATGTTCCTTCTTTGGGATTTTTTCATCACAATATACATGTGAAAAATCTAATATCAAGTGCGCTGCTTCCATTTTAAAATCAAGCCTCTTTTCGTCAGATTCCGTTTTCACCCCAACTTTATTTCTACCCCATATCGTTCATTTTTTCAATCGAATGATAACATCACATTCTAATCTTCCATACATTTGATAAGACGAAATACCTGTTCAACAGTGGCGGCCATATTTTGATATGCATTCTTAGGATTTAATGCTTCATCTAACGAAGATACTGTCCGTAGAATTGGAAAAAAAGCATCAATCCCATACTGATTACAGACTGCCGCATCTTCGGTCACACAGCCTGAAAAAGCTATCACTTTTTTCTTGTGTCTTTTTGCGATTTCTGCAACTCCTGCCGGAGCTTTTCCCATTACGGTCTGCACATCAAGTCTTCCTTCCCCGGTGATTACAAGATCTGCATCCTTTAAAAACGATTCCAGTTTTGTTTCCTCTAAAACAATTTTTATCCCGGATTCTAATCTGGCATTTGTATATGATAAAAAGGCAAAGCCGAGTCCTCCGGCTGCGCCTGTTCCGGGTTCGTTTCTATCTGCCTTTGGATATTTTTCCTGGGTAAGCTTCGCATAGTTGGCTAACCACTGATCCATCTTGGCAATCATGGATAACGTTGCACCTTTTTGCGGACCAAATACAGCGCTGCAGCCCTGCTCGCCGCACAGCGGATTTGTCACATCACAGGCAATCCGAAAGGTACAATCCTTAAGTTCTGGAATGACATGACAATCGGATATTTTTTCAATCATTGCAAGGCCTTTAGCGCCATAGGGTACCTGCTTATTCTGACAGTCCAGAAATTCGTAGCCGAGGGCTTGCAGCATTCCTACACCTCCATCATTGGTTGCGCTTCCTCCAATCCCAACCATAAAGTGACGGCAGCCTTTTTTTATTGCATCCAGAATCAGCTCTCCAACTCCAAATGTAGTTGTATTTAACGGATTTCGTTCCCTTTCGCAAACAAGCGTGATTCCCGCGGCCGCAGACATCTCTATGATTGCCGTATTGCTCTCCTCTATCCTGCCATATTCCGCTTCCACAGGCGTACCAAGTGGTCCCGTCACCCACACCTTTTCCAATCTTCCATTCATGCCTTCCACTAATGCCCTGACAGTGCCTTCGCCCCCGTCGGCTAATGGTCGAACCACAACCTTGGCATTTGGAACTACTTTGTGAATTCCCGCCGATACCGCGGCTCCAGCTTCAAGTGAAGTCAGGCTTCCTTTGAACGAATCCATCGCAACTACAACTTTCATAAAATAACCTCCGAACAATTCAACTACAACCTTAGTCCTGTTTCCCAAACGTCACCTTCCCAGACAAAATTTTCATAATATTATCATAATTTTCTGGCTGATGCGGATAGGTACAATTTGTACATACTTTGATGGTTTTTCCATTCTTTTCCCAGTATTCCGGTTTTCCGGGACAAGGATTCATCCGGTACATTGGGCAGTAGCAGAACATACAATTTAACTGTTCGATTCCTTTGTGACAAGGATAATAGGAACACGCCCTGTTTTCAAAAAAACGGCTGCTGTTTGGAAGTGTCTTTGTCTTATTTTTCACAATCACAATCGTAAGGTAGCCATTCTCGGATGACAGATTCTCAATGCCTTCTGTCACACATTCGTTCTCCATGCCACAGTTTGAGACGCAATAAACCTCTAGCGGGCGGATTTTCTGCTCCTTTTGCAGCATTTCTTTGAGCTTTTCCAAACTTTTTCCAGATTTCATATAAATTCTGGTTCCCGTAAACTGTTTGGTTTCTTCGATTTCATAAGAACCCGGAATGATGTGAATCTGTTCTTCCTTTTCCCCTAAAGAGATTCCAAGCCTTGCCGCAACTGCACAAAAAGATGGGATGCCGCTTATCATTTTCGTCTGATATCCTTCTTCTTTCGCACGATTTTGCAGATATAAAAACGTAGAATACACCGCCGGGTCACCGATGGTCAAAAAGGCGACGTCCTGCCCTTCCTTTAAAAGCGCTTCTATCTTTGCAAAACTTTCATCCTGCGCCTTTTTCAACCGATTTTCATCCTTTGTCATCGGAAGCGGCAGCGCCAAAAGTGGATGTGCGGAAAGGTTTGGAACCATTTTCTTTGTAATCTGGTACGCATAGCAATCCTCAATCGGTTCGGATGGGAACAGAATGGTCCGACAGGCTTCTATCGTCTTGACCGCCTGATACGTCAACAGTTCCGGCTCTCCCGGTCCGACGCCGATTCCATATAAAGTTCCCGTTTTTTCCTGTAATTGTTGCATCTTACTCTCCATTTCTGCGCCGGCTTTTACACGTTCCAGGCTTGTGCGCTGGCTTTTTGTACATTTTAAGCTTGTGCGCCGGCTTTTTACACATTCTAAGCTTGTGGACTGGCTTTTTCGCATGAATCTGCATACTCCAGCGCTTTTTGATAAAAGTGTGCCACAAAATCTGGATTTGACGGATAGTACAAGTGTGGAAATCCCCACCAATGATTATCCCCTGCGTGCACACAGTTCCATTCTCTTTTTCCGGTTGGCTTCACCGCTTTGCAGCTCATTCCATTCTCAGTGCTATCAAAATAATGGAATTCATGCCCTTTTATCGTCTCCCCTTTTTTCAAAAAAAGAGGTTTTTCCTCTTGAAAAGCTGCATACCCAAAGTGTACCAGCTTTCCTTGATAACTGCAATCTGCCGGCAAAATGTTGCACATCGGATATGTCACACCATCTTCCGTCGTCAACGTCCGATGCAGGTACATAAAACCTCCACATTCTGCGACAGATGGCATTCCATCCCGAATCGCAGTCACTATGGATTGCATCATCTCCTGATTTTCGGACAATTCTTTTGCAAAAAGTTCCGGGTAACCACCACCCAGCAAAAGTGCGCTCGCACCTTCTGGAAGTTTTTGATCATGAACCGGCGAAAAGAACTGAAGTGAAAATCCAGCCTGCTCTAATGCCCTTAGATTTTCCTGATAATAAAAGCAAAAGGCCTCATCATAGGCAACCGCAAGGATTGTATTTTTTTTCACAATCTCATGTGTGGCTGCACCGGTCAACCGGATTTGCCTATCCTCTTTTACGTCATTTTCTCCTGGCAAGTCGGATTCCCTCACGGACGCACTTCCAAGTGCAAGAAGCGCCTCTAAATCCACCGTTTCCGCCAACGATTTTGCCGCAACCCGCACCTGTTCTTTTAAATTTTTCTTTTCCTGAGGCATCTTTAAGCCCAGGTGACGGCTCTCTAAGTGGAGTTCTTTTTGCTCCGGGAAATATCCTAACACCTGGATGTCCAGCTCTGACTCAATCAGGTTCGCTAGGGATGCAAAAAACATCTTGCTGACCCGGTTTAAAATAACACCTTTTATCAGATGTTCCTTATCGTAAGATAAAAAACCTGCTAAAATCGACAGAATGGATCTTCCCATTCCGTGTGCATCTACAATAAGCACAACCGGAAGCGAAATCGTTTTTGCCAGGTGATACGTGGATGCCTCTTCTTTTATGCCGCCAAGACCGTCAAAAAGTCCCATGACACCCTCCACCACTGCAAAAGCTTCCTTTTTTGTCTGCGCCAGGAACAGGTTTCGTGTATCTGCTTCCCCTGTAAAAAAGGTGTCCAGATTTCCACCCGGGACGCCAAGAATCGTCCGGTGAAACATCGGATCAATATAATCTGGTCCACATTTGTAGGAGACAACCGGAACCTCTTTTTCTTTTAATGCCTCAATCATGGCACAGGTAATCAGGGTTTTCCCACTTCCACTTTTGGGTGCTGCAAGAACAACGCCTTTTCGCAACTGCATCTTAATCCCTCCCGTTCTTTTTCTTGCCGTGTAAGGTAAAAGAACAAATCAGAATCGGATTTTCTGCTTTTGGCATCTGATAAGCGCCAAGACTACGGTAACGGCTTACCTGCATCTGAACCAGTTCAAACCCGCTCACCGCATAATTTTCCTTAATCTGTGGCAATTCTGAGATGGTTTCCAAACTTACTGCATTTAAAACTACACGCGTACTTGGATTCTTTTTCGAAAGACAATCTAAAATCTCCCAAAGATGTCCTCCACTTCCACCGATAAATGCATGTGTCGGCTGCTCTGGCAATTCAAGTGCGCCCGGTGCCGTTCCGCCGATAATTTTCATGTTTGAAACACCAAACTTTTCTTTGTTCTGCTTTAAAAGTTCCAGTGCCTCCTCTTTTTGTTCAATGGCATAAACGGTAATATGCTTTGATAATCTTGCAGCCTCGACCGCAATAGAACCCGTGCCGCTGCCGATATCGTAAAGCACAGAATTTTCCTGCAATCTTAGTTTGCATAGACTAACTTCGCGCACTTCCTCTTTGGTCATCGGAACCTTTGCGCGAAGGAACTCATCGTCTGAAATGCCTGGCGTGATAGCACTCTTCTTGACGCTTCCAATCGTTCCGGCTTTCTGTGAAGTTTCATCCTGCATTATGGAATTCGTCTCTCTTTCAAGCAGAACGACATAAAGCCCTTCCTTTTCCACCTGCATGCATTCCTCCGGTGACAATTCTTTTACGTTCTGCTCCGGATAAGACAGCTGGTAACCAACATAAATATGTAGTCTTTCTTTCTTTGCCGCAAAAAGTTCCCCCAGACGTCTGATATCTTTTGCCCCTGATACGAGAAGAAAAAGGCGTCCCTGCTGCTCAAGACAAGACAACACCTCCTCCTGCCAGCCTTCTTTGTCACTTTTTCCATGAATGCTGTAAATTCCGGCATCATTCCAGTTTGTGCCAAGCGCGGCAGCCAGCATCTGAACCGAAGAAATTCCTGGTGCAATCCGAAGAGAGCCGGTCAGCTTTTTTTCTTCCAGCGCACGGGACAGGCACTCGTAGACTTTCTTACAACCACTGTAAAAACCGCTGTCCCCGGAAAAAAGAATCACAACTTTTAACGTTTCAAGCGGTGCATACTCCTTACTCGCCAAAAGAAGGGATTCCAAAATATCATTTGCAAGGTATTTTGCCTCTTTTTTCAGGCGGGCAGAATAAGGTGCTATCAAGCGGCTTGCTCCGTACAAAAGGTCCGCCTGTTCGATTGCATTTCTCGTCTCAAGCGTCATCGTTGCCTCCGTTCCCATTCCGGCTCCGGCAAGCAAAATTTCAAGATTTGCACTTTCTTTTTCCTTTGCACCCGTTAATGTGGCAATCCTGTTACAAACCTCAGAAAACGAAAGCCCCTCTGGTGCATTTTCCTGTGTGTCCGTCTCCTTTTTTATCACAAAAAGAGGGATGTTGGCTCTCCTTGCAGCCTCCTGCTTTTCCGGGAATCCTCCTGTCGCACCGCCCTGTTTTGTAACTACACATGTAATTTCATATTGATGGAGTAACGCCTCATTCATTTCCACAGAAAACGGTCCCTGCAATGCCAGAATCTGTTTGGGCAAAAGTCCTTGCTCCATGCAGATAGAAAGACTTTCGATACCCGGTAACACCCGCACATAAAGCCTTTTTCTAAGACGTTCTGACTGACAGAATTTTGCCAGCTCTTTGCTTCCGGTTGTAAGCAAAATATGCCCCGGCACCTGTTCTAATGCCTGAACGCAATCTTCTATCGTCTGATAAAACTGCGTCTGATTCGTTCCATCTGCTGCAATATCACGCTCTAAACGAAGGTATTCGATTTCCTGTCCTGCCGCTTTACGCTCTTTTACACAGGCGCGGATGGTTTTGGTTACCTCCGTCGCATATGGGTGCGTCGCATCCACTACAACTTCGAACTGGTGTTCTTTTAAGAATTGCGCCATCTCCTCTTTTGCCAGACGGCCTCTATGGATGGTGACAAGCGGGTGCTCTTTCATGACAAGCTCCCCATATTCCGTTGCAACGGAGACATCATGCGGTATCTGTTTTTTTGCTAAATGTTCTGATAATCTTCGTCCTTCTGTTGTTCCTGAAAAAATAAGAATCTTTTTCATTGTTCTCTTCGATATCCTCTCGGTGTGACAAGTTTTCCACCTAAAATCCTTGTTTTGGAGTTTCCGATAAACACGGTTGTAAACATATTGACCTGCATATG
Source organism: Roseburia sp. 831b (assembly GCF_001940165.2). Lineage (NCBI taxonomy): Bacteria > Bacillati > Bacillota > Clostridia > Lachnospirales > Lachnospiraceae > Roseburia > Roseburia sp. 831b. Next base: position 20,174 of record NZ_CP135163.1, read on the forward strand.
CTCTAATTCTTCTAAGGTACAGGTTACGATGCGTTCCCCATCCCTCCCGATATTTTCCACATAACCGCAGGCTCTCTCCGGCTCTATTTCTTTTTGCAAAATCTTACATGCTTTTTCCAGATAATCTGCTCTTTTGTGGCTCGACGGATTGTAGATTGCAATTGCAAAATCTCCACGTGCCGCCATCGTGAGGCGTCGCTCAATCAGTTCCCACGGTGTCAGCAAATCACTTAAACTAATCACGCAATAATCATGGTTTAACGGTGCGCCAAGCACTGCTGCTCCGCTGTTTGCGGCCGTAATTCCAGGTACGACCTCCAATTCAATTTCTGGATAATCTGTGCCAATCTCATACATCAGTGACGCCATTCCATAAACCCCGGCATCTCCACTGCAAATCATAGCGACGGATTTTCCTTCCATCGCCTGCTCGAAACACATCTGGCACCTTTTTTCTTCCTGGCGCATCGGCGTGGAAAGAAACGTTTTATTCTGAAAACGTTCCCCCAGCAAGTCTAAATATACCGTATAACCGACAATGACCTCGACCTGCTCTAATACCTGCAGTGCATATCCCGTCATCTGTATCTCTTCTCCCGGTCCCATTCCAACAATCCAAATCTTATTCTTCATATAATGTCAATCTCCATTCTTCCTTTGCAATTGCAAGTGTCATTCCATTTTCCGCCTGTTTGCGTCTGACGAGTCTTACCCCATCTTTTCCGGCTGCGATTGCGGCTCTCTCGCAGACATTATCCACACCGACCTGCTCTTTTACAAAAGCCGATGGCAAAAAATCACCCTTGATGTGCATAAGCGTATCAGCATCAAACACGACAAACGGAATTCCCTTTTTATGTGACAGGGCAAGAATTGCATGTTCCTCTTTTTTCCGGTCGATAGAAGCAATTGCGCGAACCTGCTCCCAGGTAATGCCCGCTTCTTTTAAACATTTCTCCACAAATGCTTCTAAAACCTCATCCTCTTTGTCCCTCCGGCAGCCAATTCCAAGGATGTATTCCCTTGGAACAAGGGTTAAAAGGGGCATCCTCTCATTTTCGACCGATTTATTTTCTTGTAATTCAGTCTCCCTGCAACGCTTTCCTATCATAACATCCACCTGGGATGCATACGCATCCGAAACCGCCATGGAAAGCTTCTTTTTCTCTAGCACCTTCGAAGAAACCTTTGCAATGCCGTCTTTGTTCGCCACCGCCAAATCATGCTTCTTTGCAAACACATCGATGGAAAACTGGATTGAGACATCGGTCGCAGTTGTAATGACAGGCGTAGTTGAATCTAGCAATCTCGAAATATTCCTTGCAATCTCGTTTGCGCCACCGACATGACCGGATAAAATCGGAATGACAAACTGTCCGTTTTCATCCATGACAAGCACCGGACTATCGGTTAATTTCGACTCTAAAAAAGGCGCAATCGTTCTTACCGCAATCCCACATGCCCCGATAAAAAGAATTGCTTTTCTCGCTAAAAAGCATTCTCCTGCCCACTCTTTTAAATCTGTAACATAGGCAGCATCAGAAACTTCTTTTTTTGCGGTAAAAACAGAAATTTCATACGGCATCGCGCTTTCTATGAAACGCGTTTTCATGCTCTTTGCAAGTTCATTTCCTTTATGCGTAAAACTGATGATACATAGTTCCATCACACATCCGTTCCTTTCTTTGCGCTGCGAAACTCCGTGGAAAAATCGCTTGCATAAAGACGCGACTTTTCATATCCTTTTTGTGCAATCGCATCTCCCACTAAAACAAGGGCTGTCTTTGTAATATTGTGCTCTTTCGCAACCTTTGCGAGCGTTGCCACCGTGCAAAAATAGATTTCCTCGTCAGGCCAGGTTACCTTATACGCAAGTGCTGCCGGGGTATCCTCCTTATATCCGCCTGCAAGCAGCCTTTTCGTTAACTGCTCTAACACTCCGGTGCTTAAATAAATCGCCATCGAACACTGATGTGCTGCAAAAGATTCAATCTGCTCTTTTTCCGGGACAGCCGTACGGCCTTCCATTCTTGTGATAATCAAAGATTGTGAAATATTTGGCAAAGTATATTCCAGATTCATGGAAGCCGCTGCACCAAAACATGCGCTTACCCCAGGTGTGGAATCGAATGGAATCCCTTTTTCCTCCAATGCATCCATCTGCTCTCTTACTGCTCCGTAAATACTTGGCTCTCCGGTATGAAGTCTTACAACATCTTTTCCCCCGGCTGCCGCCATTTCCATAACCTCAAGCACTTCCTCTAACGTCATCGTTGCGCTGTTATAGATTTCACATTCTTTTTTGGCATAAGAAAGCAGCTCTGGATTCACAAGTGAACCGGCATAAATAATGACATCTGCCTTCTCTAACTGGTGCATCCCGCGCACCGTAATCAAATCCTTTGCACCGCACCCTGCTCCTACAAAATGTATCATACGTTTTCCTCCTGCTGCTTTTTTAATTCTTCTAACAAACTTTGCGCACCTTTTGTCTTGCCCAGCAATCCGATTTCATTGCTATATACCATGCACTCGATTTGCACACTCCCCATTGCCCGATGATTTAAATGGTCTGCAATCTTTTCCATGACCTGCTCCATCACCGGTTCCAACAAATTTTCTTTTTGAATCCGGTTCATGGCATCCTCGGTACTGATGCAGTCTAAAATCGCTTGTAACAAGGAAGTGGATGCTCCCGCACGGATTGCTGCCGCCGCAATTAACTCCATCCGGCAGTCGCCCTCCTTGGAATGCGTGTTCATGATACCACCGGAAACCTTAATCATTTTCCCGATATGCCCGGTCAAAAGAACCTTTTGGAAGCCAAGCTCGCGTACCATATCAATCGTCTGACCAATGAAATTACTGCATTTTACACTTTTATCTAAGTCAAAGCCATAGGTTTCCCGCATAAAATCTAGTCCATAATTGCCAGGTGATATCGCTACAATTGTAGTTCCTTCCTCTTTTTTCTGATTCAATTCTACCCGGATGGTATCCAAAAGCGCCTGCGCACTCATCGGTTCCACCACGCCGCTTGTCCCAAGAATCGAGATGCCGCCCACGATTCCAAGTCTTGGGTTAAACGTCTGCTTGGCAATCTCTTCTCCTTGCGGCACTTCAATGAGAACCTTTAATGCGCCCTGATAATCAAAAAAATGGCAGACCTCGCCCACTTCTTTTTGAATCATCTGTCGTGGAACGGAATTGATTGCCGCATTTCCGACCGGCTGGTCTAGCCCTGGTCTTGTCACGCGTCCAACCCCAGCGCCACCGTCAATTAAGATGCCTTCTCCGGTACCATAGGAAACCGTTGCGTACACGAATGCGCCTGTCGTAACATCCGGGTCATCGCCACCGTCCTTTACAACGGCACAGCGCACCCACTCTTCCTCTCTTTGAATGTCTTCTAAGATGGCATGAAACGGGATTCCCTTTGGTGTCTCAATCGTAATGTCCTCTTTTTTTCGTCCACCAAGCAGCATATACGCTGCCGCCTTTGCCGCCGCTGCGGCGCAGCTTCCGGTTGTAAATCCAAAACGCATGAAACCCTCTCCTTATCTTCTTAACTGATACAAAATCGCGTTGCAGATTGCCGCTGCAACATTGCTGCCGCCTTTTCGTCCTCGGTTAATGATGTATGGCACATCCGTCTTAATAATCAGCTCTTTTGCTGAAACGACATTGACAAATCCAACCGGAACCCCGATGATAAATGCCGGGCGATACACACCCTCGCTCATCATCTTATGAAGTTCAATCAAAGCCGTCGGTGCATTCCCAACCGCAAAAATGACCGGTTTCTTTAGCTGCGCCGCCTTTTCCATGCTAACCGTTGCTCTCGTGACCTGACGCTCCTTTGCAATTTTGGCAACATCTTCATCCGCCATAAAACAGTGCGCCTCCCCGCCGAACGACGCTAAAATCTTTTTGTTGATTCCCGCAAGTGCCATATTGGTGTCGGTCACAATGTCTGCCCCGTCTAAAATCAGCTGTTTTGCGATGGCAACCGCATCCTTTGAATAAGTCATTGTCTTGGCATACTCAAAATCTGCACTCGTATGAATCACACGTTTTGTCACAAGTTCCTGGCTCTCTGGCAACACAATATTCCGTTCTTTTAACTCCTCCGAAATAATCTCAAAGCTTCGCTTTTCAATGTCTCCCGGAAGCACAAATTCTATCTTATCCAACTCTCATTTCCTCTCTCATCACTGCAATCAGCCGTTCATTTTCCTGCCTTGTCTTTACGGCAATGCGGTAATAATCTTTTCCAAGTCCCTGATAATTACTGCAATCCCGGATTAAAATTTTATGTTTCAATAATGCCTCATAAAGCGGCGCCTTTGTCTTAAAAAGCAAATAGTTCGTCTCACTGTTAAAAACTTCACAATCTAATTTTTCTAACTGCTCTTTTAACCAGATGCGCTCCGTTTGAATGACCTCTTTGCTTTCTTCGATGAACTTCGTCTCCTTGACCGCCGCAACACCTGCCATCTGTGCAAAAACGGAAACGTTCCACTCTGGGAGCTGCCTTTGTATCCGCGATAACAGTGTCTGATTCTCACAAATGGAATAGCCGAGCCGTACACCCGGAATGGAAAATGTTTTCGTAAACGCCCGGACACGTATCAGATGTGCAAACTTTCTCTTTGCAAAAAAAGTTTCATACTGCACTGCCCCCACACAAAATGGAAGGAAGCACTCGTCTAACACCACATAAATTCCAAGATTTTCACAATGTTCTAAGATTTTTTCCAAAAGGGAAAGCTCGACACATGCCCCCGTCGGGTTATTCGGATTTGCAAGAAAAAGAAAATCCGTCTCCTCCGTCAGTTCTTCTAAAAAAGTCTCGGATAACTGGTATCCGTCTTCTTTTCTCATCGGAACAAACTTTATCTGCGCTCCCACCGCCTGTGCCGCCTGCTCATAACCCAAAAAAGAAGGCACCGGTATCACAATCTGCGTTGGTTTTATCGCATGCACAATCGCAAGGAAAAGTTCGGATGCCCCGTTTCCACACAGAATACTGTCCGGCGGAACTTTTTCATACGCTGCTAATGCATCTTTTAATTGCTCTTGTTTTGGGTCTGGATACTGTATACAATGTTCCACTGCTTCATGCATCGCATTTTGAACCGACTGCGGAATGCCCAGTGGATTCATATTCACGGAAAAATCAAGTTCCACCTCATTCCGGTAGATGTCGCCTCCATGGTTCATTGCTTTGGCCTCCTTTCGTTTTGCTTTACTAATTTATTTCATAGGATAATTTATAGGTTACTAACTGGAAAATGGCAAAAGTCCAGGATAAATTTTGTTGTGATGTACGAACCTAAGAAAATCTGGATATGCCTGAAAAAAATGACAACAAGTGACGTGAACGGCTTCAACGAGCCATCCTTGGCTCGTGAAGCCTTGTTCTGCCATCCATGGCAGAACATCACTGGAATAGAACAGGCATACTTAGATTTTCTAAGATTCTCCCATAGGTACAAAATTTGTCCTGGGTTTTACCATTTTCCAGCCACTACGTTGTGAATTATCTTATCGAATACATTATAATACTAAAAACAATGCCATCACGCCTAGACACACCGCCTCGCAGGCGATTGCGGTCGCGTAGAGCAATCGGTTGGCGCGCTTGATATCTTCGAATTCTACCTTTCGGACTGCATCTCCGATGAAGGGCTTCTTTACCACTTTTCCAAAATAGCTGGCGTCGCCGGCTAACTGAATCGACAGTGCGCCGGCGCATACTGCCTCTGTCTGTGCAGAATTTGGGCTTGCATGATGGTAGCGGTCTCTTTTGTAAATAAAAGCAGCATGTCTGCCATCAAACGCTTTTCCAAGAAATGTACAGACAAAAATCATGAAATATGCGCTGATTCTTGCCGGAAGATAATTGCATACATCGTCTAGCTTTGCTGCTGCGCGTCCAAAATAAAGATAGCGGTCATTTTTGTAACCAATCATCGAATCCATCGTGTTGACAGCCTTGTATACAAAGCCAAGCACCGGACCTCCGATTGCCGTATAAATCATCGGTGCAATCACGCCATCCGAGGTATTCTCCGCTACTGTCTCAATTGCCGCTTTGGCTACTCCGGTTTCATCCAGACACTCGGTATCGCGTCCCACAATCATGGAAACTGCTTTTCTGGCTCCCTCTAAATCCTGCTCTTTTAACTTTGCATACACTTTCATGCTCTCCACTTTTAAACATTTGGTCGCAAGAATCTGGTAGGTCATCACCGTTTCCACGACAATTCCGGCTATCGGATGGAACCAATATGCCCCAACAAGAATTGCAAGTGCAACTATAAGTGTAGTTATAAGTACAAGAACAACCAGCAAAATTCCCATCTGAAACTGTTTTGCTGTATCATCCTTCTCTTTTCGTAATTTTTTTTCTAAAAACGCAATCAGACTTCCAATCAATCGGATTGGATGGAAAAGCCAATATGGGTCTCCTAGCAGCAAATCCAGCAAAAATCCAAGCCCGAACGCTATCATATGATATTTCATTTTTATCTCCTCTTACAAAGCGGTTATCGCATTTATTTTTGTCTGTTCCCTCGAAAGAAGAATCTTGCAGCGATAACCACCACCATTTTTGACCTGATAATCAAAATAACTTCCACCACTTATCGTAGATAACACTGCCATAATTGTACCACCATGCACAACGGATGCCACACAAAACTTCTTTTTTTGCTCTTTCCTAGCTTTTGATAAAAGCAGTTCTGTTGCTCTTTCATATCCCGCCATGCAGCGCTTTACAAATCCACTCTGACTCTCGCCCTCTGGAAAAGGAAGCGTACCATTGCTGTCAATCCAGGCTTGATAATAGGAATCCTCTTTCAAATCCTCGTAATTTTTTCCTTCAAATCTTCCAAAATCCATCTCCCGCCATTCCGATATGAAATGGGGACTTTTCTCCGGGAACAAGATACCTGCACTCTCTATACACCGCTTCATCGGGCTTGTCAGAAGAACATCCGGTTCTTCTGGAAAAATGTCCTTATCACGCAATCCTTCTAACTGTTCTCTTCCTTCTATCGATAACGGTTCCTCCGTTTTTCCAAGGTACCGATGCTCCCGATTTGACTTCGTCGCTCCGTGGCGAATCCAAAACCAATCCAGTTCTATTTCAGCCGCTGTCCCATTCCGCATAGGATACGTTCCACCCTTTCTGCTTTCTCTGCAATCAAAATCTGCATTCTTCCGGTCTGTTCGCGATACGCTCTCTCCACCTTATCCATCGGAACAATTCCGTTTCCAACCTCATCACAGATAATTATCACATTTGGGCAGTTTTCAACGAGATATGTCGTTAATTCCAACGGATTTGCCTTATTTTCCACAATTTTTTTAATCCATTCATGAAAATGATTGATGATACACCGGGAATCTTTCTCGATTGCCCCGGATAATTCCTCTCTTGTAAGTGGAAGCTCCTTTGCCTCCATAACCACACATTCTGGATGTCTTTTTTTCACATAAGAAAGTTTTCCCTGAAAACATCCTCCAAGATATAATTCCATTTTTTCTCCTTTCCCCGTGCGAATTTCCTACATGGATTCGGGTATCAAAAGGTTGCTCACAAATTAGTTATTGGCAAATTGCACAAAGACCGGACTCTTTTTGTGACTTTGAGGAAACATTCGAAAATCTTAGTATGCCTTTCTGTCCCCAGTGATGTTCTGCCACGGACGGCAGAACAAGGCTTCACGAGCCATGGATGGCTCGTTGAATGCCGGTCACGTTACTTTGATTGCCAGTAAGAAAACTGTAAGCAACCTTTTAACACCAGAATCCTACATGAAAATAAGCCCGCAGACTGCCACTGCCACTGCCATGACGTTTTCACACAGGGACACAAAATAACCTGCTGTATCTCCATTGATTCCGCCAAACTCTTTTTTACTTTTCCAGTAATAATAGAAAAAACTAAGAAACGCAACTACAACTGTAATTACACCAATTTTTCCATCTATCCAAATCATAAACCCAGCATACAGGACTGCCTGCAGCACAAGTGTTACAAACACGTTTCTTTTCTGGGCGCTGTCCGCAAAATAGGCAAGCATTCCTTCTTTTTTTGCCGCCGGGAAACGGACAACCGCGATTCCACTTAGGCTTCTGGACAATGCAAAGCCGACACCTATCACCCAGATTTGACGGATGGAATGAAATTCCGCAAATGCCGCACCATAAATCAATTCATACAACAGCAACATCAATACAGAAAATGCGCCAATGTGCGGATCTTTTAAGATTTCTAATTTTTTCTCTTTTTCCTGATACGAGTGAAATGCGTCCATCGTGTCCATAAAACCATCGAGATGAAATCCCCCGGTCACCAAAAGTGGCAGTGCAATGGCAACAAGTGTCTGGCAAAGACTCCCAACTCCCAGCCATTCCACCAGTCGAAACCAAAGCGCTTCCAAAAGTCCTATCACAATTCCAATCCATGGGAAAAAACAAAGATGGTATCTCATATCCTCTTCCTTCCAGGCAAACTGAGGCACCGGAATCTTAGAATAAATGGAAAATGCAATACAAAACGGTTTCCATAACTTCATGTTATCTTTCATCCTTTCCCATAATTGGTATCCCTGCCACAACCTCTATCACCTGATTGGATTCGGCGGCAAGTTTTTCATTGATGGCTCCAAGCACCTTCATGTATGCCATCGTCGAATCATCATAACGAATGCCATCCTCAAACACATTGTTTGTCACGATGACAAGATGCTCGCAGTTTTCTCTTATCTTGTCAATGCCTGATACAACTTCTTGCATCACACGGTTACAGTTTGCTTTAAAACCGCTATTTTCCTGTAAATTATCGCCCTCACACGTTGATGTGGCCGCTTCCTCCTCCACAGGAGAAAACATCTCATTCGCTACCAGGTTCGACATACATTCTATCAGTACAACGCTGTCTTTTTTTATTTTGTCGGCTGCCTGTCCGATATGCATCGGCTGTTCAATCGTCTGGAAGCCTTTTCCGGCGCGAAGCTTTTGGTGACGCTTAATTTTCTTTTCGCCCTCATCATCAAAAACCTGCATGGTGGCGATGTAATACCGCGTTTTTTCTTTTGCAAGGCGAAGCACCGTCTCCTCCGCATAAGCTGATTTTCCACTTCCGCTTCCGCCCGTCACTAAAACCATCATGAGGAATACCTCTCATACTGTTCAATCTGGAATTCATCAAATGAAGAACCATCTTCATAGACCTGCAGTGCAATGTCAAGAAGGGACATCATCATAACCGCTCCGGTTCCCTCTCCCAGTGCCATATCCGCATCCAAAACCGGGTCTAACTGCAGTTCTTTCATCACCTTTGATGCCGCCTGTTCCCTGCTTTTATGGGAAGGAATCATGTAATCCTTACAGCCGGGACAAAGTCTTTCGGCAAGCAAAGCTGCCACTGAACTGATGACACCATCGACTAAAACCGGTATCTGATACAAAGCTCCCCCGATGAAAATTCCGGTAAGTCCTGCAATGTCAAGACCTCCTACCGTCTGCAAAATCGTAAACGCATCTGCTCCTATAAGACTATATTTTGTGATTGCATCCTCAATCACGTTACATTTTCGGCTCAAAGAAGCATCATCCAATCCTGCTCCACGACCAGTAATCTCTTTTACATCTAAATGAAGAAGCGATGCAACTACGGCTGTACTTGTAGTTGTGTTGCCAATTCCCATTTCGCCGGTTGCAAGTAAATCGTATCCTTGTTCCTTGCAGGAGCCCACAAGGCGGATTCCTGTTTCGATTGCAAGAAGTGTCTCCTGCTCACTCATCGCCGGCTCTTTTGCAAAATTTCTCGTTCCATGTGCCACTTTTTTTGATAGAACACCTGGAATTTCCTCTGATGTGTCAATTCCAATATCAACCGGAATCACGTCCGCTCCGACAACCGCTGCCATTTTTCCAACGGAAGACTGGTTTTGCCCCATTGCCCTTGTCACTGCAAGCGTCACTTCTTTTCCTGACTGGCTGACGCCCTCCTCCACAATTCCATTATCCGCGCACATCACAAGAACTGCCTTCTTTTTCGTGGAAATCTGCACGTTTCCCTGAATGGCTCCAATCTGTGCAATCAGATGTTCAAATTTTCCAAGGCCATCCAGTGGTTTTGCAACTGCATCCATCTTTTTTTGAACCGCCTGATAAACCGTAGTGCTTGTCGGTGTAATCAAAAACTTTTGTAGTTGAATTTTATGTTTCAATGGAAGATTCTCTAAAAACTCCATCTTATCTTCTGTCATACTCTGCCTCCTGCAGCATTCCGTAAATCTCGTCCATATTCAAATATTCCCGAAGCGTATCTGCGAGCAAATCAAACTGGCTCTCCTTGAACTGCTCGTAATCCATCACTGCTCCCGGTTCGTAATCGATTCCTTTTTTCTTAGCAAGTGCCTGCAGCAACGTAACCGCAAGGTCTCCTGCGTCAAAAATTCCATGGATGTAAGAGCCATAGACATTTTGTTCCTGTAAAACCGTTCCTGGAGTTTCCCCGTTTTCACAGACGGTTCTGCCCATATGAATCTCGTAACCTTTGATGTTTTCTCCTGTTAACGCTGACAATGTACCGGTTAATTCTGGGAACGTCCGTTCCACCTGTTTTCTTATCTTTTCTTCTTCTAACACCGTTGTCGACGGCAAAAGTTCCATGCCTCTTAAGGTTCCACCTTCTTCTAGGGAAAGCGGGTCCTCTAAATGCATGCCAAGCATCTGGAAGCCGCCACAGATTCCAAAGACCGGTATCTCATTTGACATTTTTTTAATGGCTGCCTCAAGCCCGTTTTGACGCATCCATTTCAAATCTCCCATCGTATTCTTCGTTCCCGGCAAAAAAATCATATCCGGGTGATGCAGCTCTTCCACGCTTGTCACATAGCGAACCGATACTTCATCCATCCGCTCAAATACATCAAAGTCCGTAAAATTTGAAATCCTTGGATAACGGATTACCGCGAGGTCAAGCAAAGCTTCTTTTTTCTGTTCAAACTTTTCCGTAAGACTGTCCTCATCCTCTAATTGTACTCTCATATAGGGAATCACACCGCTGACCGGAATCTTGCCCTTTTCCTCTAGCATTTTGATTCCAGGGTCTAAAATGGATGCATCCCCACGGAATTTATTAATCAAAAGTCCTTTTACTCTGGACTTTTCCTCATCCTCTAACAAAAGAAGTGTTCCTAAAAGCTGCGCAAACACACCTCCGCGGTCAATGTCTCCTACCAGAAGAACCGGTGCGTTAACCATCTTTGCCATTCCCATATTTACAATATCATTCTGTTTTAAATTGATTTCTGCAGGGCTCCCTGCTCCTTCAATGACAATGATGTCTGCCTGTTCTTCTAACTTTTGAAACGCTTTTAAAATGTCTGGTATCAGTCTGGTTTTATAGGAAAAATATTCTTTTGCCGGCATATTTCCGATGGCTGTGCCATTCACAATCACCTGAGAGCCGATGTCGTTGGTCGGCTTTAGCAGGATTGGATTCATGCACACCTGTGGTTCTATCCCCGCCGCCTGCGCCTGCATCACCTGTGCACGTCCCATTTCAAGTCCTTCCTTGGTAATGTAGGAATTTAATGCCATATTTTGTGACTTAAATGGGGCAACACGATAACCATCCTGATGGAAAATACGGCATAACCCTGTAACAACCAGACTCTTTCCCGCATTCGACATGGTTCCTTGAATCATAATTACTTTGGACATAAAAAACCTCCATGCCACATATGGCATGGAGGCAGATAAGACAATATGAGTTTTCCCGGGAACGCAGTTATCGCTTAAATCCATCACAAACCAATTACTCGTGGCTGTTATGTACCATATCTCAGGCAGGTCTCCTGACTAAAAGATCTTTGCCGCCCAGAACGCCTTCCCAAATTGCTTTAGTGGCTTCTTTTCTGGTAACTCCCTTATCACAGTGACGAGTTCGTACAGGATTTGCACCTGTTTCCCTTTTCATCAGAGCATACAGCATACTGTACTCTGACACCTGAAACACTTACTTTCTTCTTATATTTATACGGATTTATTATACGAGATAATTCTGCAAGAAACAAGATAAAATCTCGAAAAAGCTATCTAACTACGTTTGTATTCGTTTTTACATCTTCAATTGAAACGCTATTCTGCATCAAAATCGATTTTGAATTCACCTTCCGGTGCCTTGATGGTCAGAATACCTAAATTGAACTCTTCATCCATAATCGTAATCTGGTATTCAAACACAACATCATCCTCAAATTTTGACAACAGAAGATAGGTTCCGTTCTCTTTTCCTTCCATCTGGTCACAGATATCATTATATACGTCCGCTCCGGAAATCTCTCTTTTGTAACCGGACTGTCTGATTTTTTCTTCAATTGCCTGATATAACTCGTTCATGCTGGTCTCCATTCTGAAACGTGAATCTACGTTCACAATCTTGTGCATTTTCTCTACAAGACATCCTGTCTCGCATCTGTCCTAATATGGAAAAGTGAAATCTCTTCCTGTAAAACCTTCACAATTTCGTTCAGGTCTTTCATTTTCTGTGCCATCTCGTCGATGTTCTCACAAACCTGATCGGTTGTGGCAGCGGTCTCCTCTGTGCTTGCTGCATTCTCCTCTGAGATTGCTGCTACACTTTCTACGGCTGAAACTGTCTGCACTCTTGCTTTATCGAGATCCTGTGTCTTTTCCTCAATCTGCTCAATCTCTTCCACCGACTTCTGGATTCCATTCTCGACAATCGTAAATGCTTCGTTTGTCTCACTGATTTTCGTCTCCTGAATCTCAATGGTATGACTTACTTCGCCCATTGTGCTGACAGAACTCTCTGAATCTCTGGTTAACTGATTTAAGATTTCCTGGATGTCCTGGGCAGAACGATTACTTTGCTCCGCTAACTGCTGAATCTCAGAAGCAACGACTGCAAATCCTTTTCCCTGCTCCCCTGCACGTGCCGCCTCGATACTTGCATTTAAGGAAAGTAAATTGGTCTGGCTTGCAATCTCAGTAATAACGTTGGTCGCCTCACTGATTTTCTTTACGGATTCATGTGTCGAACTTGTCTTTTCCGTAATATCCAAAACAGCATCTTTTACATCATTCATGCTGTCGTTTAATTCATCTAATGTTTTTCTGGAATTGGCAGATGCCGTTCCCATTTCCTCTAACAGCTGCATCAGTTCCTCAATTCTTGAAGATGTTTCCTCAATCATCTGACCCATTGCTGTTACATTATCCCCTGCGGAAACCGTATCCTGTGCCTGCGTTGTCGTTGCATTTGCAATCTCCTGCACGGTTTTGTCAATCTGCTCCATAGAAGAAAGCGCGCGTCCGGCTGTTCCGTCGCAGATACTTGCCGTATCGCTTAACTGCTCACATTGTTCCTGAATCTGTGTAATGATGGAACAAAGCTTCTGATCCAGGGTCTGGATTCCACGGCTCATATCACCGACAACGTCCCTTCGGGTCAGTAAACGCTCTGGTATCGGGAACCCAAGTTCTCCTTCTGAAATCTGCTGAACGACTCCCATTCCATCTCCGATTGCATGAACAATTCGAACCGCAATGATTCCGGCAACCAACGCTGACACTGCCAAAATCACTACTATGATGATAAGCATTTCTCCTCTTGCTGCCAAAACATCCTTATTTACATTTCGGTATTCCTGTCCCAAAAACACCATACCAACCGGTGTGTTACTGTCAGACTGGGAAAAAATTGGAATATAATAACTGATGTATCGCACTCCTGCAATCTTTGTATTGCTGTCCTGATAATCTTTTCCTTCTTCTAAGACAGCCTGCTTCACCTCATCGGATGCCGTCGTTCCAACCTGTCTGTTTCCATTTTCATCTACAACCGTAGTTAAATATCTGGTATCTCCGTAAAAAACTGTAACATCCATTCCGGTGTTCTCTTTGATACGATCGACCAGTGCCTCAGACTGGGAAATGTTCAAATCCCCTTTCCAAAGCTGACCATCCTCTGTTCCTACATGATATTCGCCGTCCGATGCTTCCTCAAAAATATCGCGGACTGCCAATGATGTCGCATGCATTCCGGTATACGCTTCCGAAAAAATCCCGGACTCAATCTTCCAGGATGCAATCAGATACGAAATTAACCCAAGAATCACCAAAGGTAATGTTACTAATAAGACAATTTTTGCGCGTAATTTCATCTTAAACCTCCATTTTTTGCAAAAAAACTACCATTTTTCTCATATAAATAGTAAAGTACCTATTAGCATAACATACAATCCCTTTGGTTTCAACTAAAAGTTATGCCTTTTTTCGTACTTTTTTCTCATATTTTCGTATTATAATATAAAAAAACAGCTCTGCTTTAATATGCATCCTGGATTCTGGGTGCCTATCACTTTACAGAACTGTTTTTTTGTAAATTAAAGATATATTTTACTGTCTATAATAGGAAAGGAAATCTCCTAATTTTCCAACTGCTTCCTGCAGAACCTCCATTCTTGGCAGATATACCACTCTGAAATGATCTGGTTTTTCCCAGTTAAATCCGCCGCCATGAACCACTAAAATCTTTTTGTCGCGAAGCAAATCTAATGCAAATTTTTCATCATCTACGATATTGAACTTTTTCACATCAATCTTAGGGAAAATATAGAATGCTGCCTTTGGCTTTACAGCAGTAATTCCCGGAATATCATTCAGCGCCTTGTAAATATACTCTCGCTGTTCGTACACTCTTCCACCCGGAACAATGTATTCCTGCACGCTCTGGTAACCACCGAGAGCTGTCTGTACGATAGACTGCGCCGGTACATTCGAACAGATTCGCATGTTGGAAAGCATATTGATTCCTTCCATATAATCTCTTGCCATATTTTTGTTGCCACTTAACACCATCCAGCCAATTCGAAAACCTGCAATCATATGTGATTTGGAAAGTCCGCTGAATGTCACACAGAATAAATCTGGTGCCAAGGACGCAATCGAAATGTGTTCCTCACCATCCATGACAAGACGGTCATAAATTTCATCGGAAAAAATGATTAACTGATGTTCTCTTGCGATTTCCACAATCTGCTGCAAAATTTCTCTTGGATAAAGTGCGCCGGTCGGGTTGTTTGGATTGATGATTACGATTGCCTTTGTCTTATCCGTAATTTTTTTTCGGATATCGTTCATATCCGGGTACCATTCAGACTGTTCATCACAGATATAATGAACTGCCTTTCCACCTGCTAATGTAACACAGGCAGTCCACAATGGATAATCCGGTGATGGAACCAGCACTTCGTCACCATTGTCGAGCAATGCTGACATGCTAAGATTGATCAACTCACTGACACCATTTCCGGTATAAATATCGTCAATTGAAACATTTGGAATCTTCTTTAACTGTGCATACTGCATGATTGCCTTACGGGCAGAAAAAAGTCCCTTGGATGCGGAATATCCTTCACATTCGGTAATCTGTCTTTGCATATCGTAAACAACTTCATCCGGTGTTCGGAATCCAAACGGAGCCGGATTTCCAATGTTCAGTTTCAGTACATGGGTTCCGTTTTCTTCCATTCTTGCTGCTTCATCGACAACAGGACCTCTTACATCATATAATACATTATCCAATTTGGTTGATTTCTTAAACTCACGCATAGCAGAATTTCCTTTCTTCTCCTCTATCTCTATCTTTACATCCTTCTTTTCGTTTTTTCCATATAACCAGTCTTTTTCAACCTGTAATGTTTTCGCAAGGAATTGCGCAATATTCTCTCTCGGAACGGCTTTCCCGTTCACATACTGGCTAATCTGGCTTTTTCCGAGCTTTATCCCGGCGCTCTCTGCGGCTTTTAGCAAATCAACCTGCTTCATTCCATTTTTCTTCATCGCCTCTAAGAAACGCTCTGCAAACACTGTTTCCGCCATCTTTTCCTCCTTCTCAAAACATAAAGTTCATTTTCATTGATTTGATTCTATCACTTTCGTTTGAAAAGTTCAATATTTTTGCAAAAGTTCATTTCTGTATTTATTTTTTCAAAAAGTTCATTTTTACTTCTATCGTATCACCTCATAGAGCGCATCACATGCCTGCGATATCTTATCAAGCTCGATATTCGAGTAGTTTACGATAAAGTAATGTTCCTTTTCTACATCGTTTGTAAAAAAGTATTCGGACAGCGCCTGGATTCGAATTCCTTTTTTCTGAAGTTTGTCAATAATTTCACAATCTGGTTTTTGTGTCTTTAATTTTATCAGGAAATGGAGACCTGCCTCATTTTCAATGATTTCACAGCAATCTTTTAATTTGCTTTCCTCGATTTCCTGAATCAGTTTTTTTCTTTGTCTGATATAGTACAGTCTCATGCGGTTGATATGCTTTTCAAAATATCCTTTATTGAGAAATGCCGCCAGTGTGTACTGTTCGAAGTTGGAAACCGTGCAGGAATAGAACGATAACTGTTCATAAAAACGGTTGGCTAAGTGCGTCGGCAGTATCATATAACTGATTCGGATGGTCGGCGTCAAAGATTTGGAAAAGGTATTCATATAGATGACCTTTTCACAGGCATCCATACTGATTAACGTTGGGAGTGGCTTTCCACTGGGGCGGAATTCACTGTCGTAATCATCTTCAATAATGTACCGCCCCTCTTTTTCATTTGCCCAGGCAAGTACCTCGTAACGTCTGTTTGCCGGCATGGTAATTCCGGTCGGGAAATGATGATTTGGGCTGATATGCGCGATATCTGCCCCGGACGCCTGCAGCCCTTCTACCGTAATTCCATCGTCATCCATTCTGGCATACCTGCACGTAATCTGATACTGTCTGTAAATCTGCACCAATTTTTTATAGCCGGGATTCTCAATGCAATATTCCTTCTCGGTTCCCAAAAGTTGAACCAACAGTCCATATAAATACTCGGTTCCGGCACCCACCACAATCTGATCCGGGTCAACTAACATTCCTCGAAAAGACTTCAGGTAATCTGCGATTGCCTCGCGAAGTTCTAATATCCCACCGGTCGGTGACACCTCCATCAACTCTTTACACTGATTGGAGATGGTCTCCCTCGATACTTTTGCCCAGACGGAGAAAGGAAAATGATCCGGGTTCATTTTATTGCTCGACAAATCCACTTCATAAGATTCCGGTACATCCGGCACTTTGATATCCAGCGAAATTCTCGACTTTTTCGGCACGCGGAGCATATCATTGATTTTTGCGGCATAATAGCCCTTTTTCGGGATGGTATAGACATATCCCTCACTAATCAACTGGTCATACGCATTTTGAATCGTAATGGTACTAATCCCATTGTGGCTCGCGAAGGTCCTCTTCGACGGTAATTTTTCCCCCGGTCGTATCACTCCCGCCAAAATATCACGTTTTAAGCAATCATAGACCTGTTCATACAGTGGTGTTCCATTTTTTTCAAAAACATAAGTTAACATTTCATTTTTCCTTTTCTCTGACATGTATTTTAATCTTATTTTGAGTATTTTCTTATAACCAGTTCTATTATAGGATAAAGCCATGCAAAACACAAGGAGGAAAAAAATGAACGTATCACAATATGAATTAAACAAAGGATTAGCACAGATGTTAAAAGGTGGTGTCATCATGGATGTTACAACACCGGAACAGGCAAAAATTGCAGAAGCCGCAGGCGCCTGTGCCGTCATGGCATTGGAACGGATTCCTGCCGATATCCGTGCTGCGGGCGGTGTATCCCGTATGAGCGATCCGAAAATGATAAAAGGTATCCAGGATGCCGTCAGTATTCCAGTCATGGCAAAATGCCGTATCGGCCACTTTGTAGAGGCTCAGATTCTTGAGGCAATCGAGATTGACTACATCGACGAGTCCGAGGTACTCTCCCCTGCTGACGATATCTACCACATTGACAAAACACAGTTTAAGGTTCCATTTGTATGTGGCGCAAGAGATTTAGGAGAAGCATTGCGAAGAATCAACGAAGGTGCTTCCATGATTCGAACCAAAGGAGAACCTGGTACCGGCGATATCGTACAGGCAGTCCGCCATATGAGAAAAATGAACTCTGAAATCCGCAAAATCACATCCATGCAAAAAGATGAACTTTTTGAGGAGGCAAAACAGCTTCAGGTTCCTTATGAATTGGTACAGTATGTCCATGAGAACGGAAAATTGCCAGTTGTAAACTTCGCTGCCGGCGGTGTGGCTACTCCTGCTGACGCAGCACTTATGATGCAGCTTGGTGCAGAAGGTGTGTTTGTCGGTTCCGGAATCTTTAAGTCCGGTGACCCTGCAAAACGTGCATCCGCAATTGTACAGGCTGTCACAAACTACAAAGACGCTGCCCTGATTGCAAAACTATCCGAGGACCTTGGCGAAGCAATGGTCGGCATCAACGCAAATGAAATTGAACTTATTATGGAAGAAAGAGGGAAATAACGTGAAAATAGGTGTACTCGCTGTTCAGGGAGCTTTTATCGAACATGAAAAAATCATAGAATCCCTCGGTGCTGCCTGTATCGAAATCCGTAAAAAAGAGGATTTAGACGACATCGACGGCGTTATTCTTCCTGGCGGTGAGAGTACCGTCCAGGGACAACTTTTACAAAAACTAGATATTCTTGCGCCTCTTAGAGCGCTCATAAAAGATGGGCTGCCGACACTTGCTACCTGTGCCGGACTGATTTTACTCGCCGGTAACATTGATGAGGACCCGACTGTCCATCTTGGGACATTACCGGTCACCGTAAAACGAAATGCTTACGGCAGACAGCTTTCAAGCTTTCTTACCGATGCTGATTTTAAACCAATTGGTAACGTTCCCATGATGTTCATCCGCGCCCCTTACGTGGTACAGGCCAATGAGGGTGTGGACATCCTGTCGGAAGTTGACGGTCGCATTGTGGCAGTAAAATACCACAACCAGATTGGACTGGCCTTTCATCCTGAGTTAACGAAAGATACCAGAATCCATCAATATTTTTTAGATGTTGTTACACAGAATAGGCAATCATTACCCAGGTAATGATTCCCTGAACAATCTTCGCTAATAGCGAAGATTGTTCAGTTCTTCCTGCACTTTGTCCTTTGTATAAGCCCCTGTAAGATAACCACTGATATGCATATTCACCAATTCTTTTTCAAAACGGGGTTCTTTTGACATTGGAATCAGATTCAACTGTGGGTTCTTTTTCTTCAATCGTTTTGCCAGGAAAAAACCATGCCCAAATTTATCTTCCATACTGATAAATGCAGCTTCAATGTGATTCTCCTGCGCATGCAAAAACGCTTTTTGCGCATCACTAAAACTCTTTATTTGCGTTCCCATCTCATTTTTCCGCTCATATTGCGTAATTATATGTTCTAGCGTTACACGCTTTTTCCAATCCTCTTCATAGATTAGAATACACATTATCTCACCTCATTTCGCTGCCTATACTTTTTATTTGGTATCCTATCTCTATTATAAAGGATCAATGTTGCCTAAACGTTGCTTTTTTCTTGCTTTTTTAATATTTTCTTTCTAAAATTCTTTTTTTTCCATAATTTTAACGCTGGCATGGTAGGAAATCACAAGAACAAGGAGTGTTACCACGACACTTCCAATTGCAATTACAGAATCACTTATATTGCCTGCCAAATATAATGGTACATTACCCGCTGACAAATTGACAAATCCGGTAATTAAAGCCACTACCGCTGCCGCTCCACCAGCGACGCAAAGTAAAACAATTCTTCCTCTTTCTGCGCCAAATTTTATCTGTACCGGCAGCATAATCGCCATAAGAAAGCATACCACACATAAAAACATCAGGAATTCCAAAGCCTGTTCGGATAACACCATCTTCGTTCCTGAAGATATCTGGGCTGCCATATACAAAATGACTGCAAGAACCCATGCCAACGCAGTTCCACCCATACAAAAGACATATTTTTCCTTCACATATAGCCGCTCCGATATTGGAAGTGTCATCAGAAACTGATAACCATTGTCCAGTTCATCATACGATATAGTGCTCATTAAAATCATTGCGGTCAGAAACGGAAGATAGCCTAAAATAAAGGTTCCATCCTTGGCAAAGCCTACTACAATCGATATTACAAAAAATAAAATAAGAAGTGCTTTTCGCTGTAACAATAAGCGAATATCTTTTTCGATTAATCCTGCCATTCTCTTTTCCCTCCTGTCATCATCAGAATCAATTCATCGATTCCTCCGTTTTCTACCACGATTTCCGGATAATTTTCCTTATAAAAATTTTTATCACTAACAAAGCAGGCATATCCATAGTTTTCTTTTTTTGTGCTTAAAATGAAATCTTTGTCTAATTCACGGTATTGCTGTTCCTTTACTTTTAACACACCATACTGTTCTGTAATAATGTCCGTGTCCTCATGCAAAATAATTTTTCCATCGTGAATCATGTAAATATCATCGCATAGGTTTTCTAAATCCGAAGAAATATGAGAGGTAATCAACACCGTGCGTTCTTCATCTGCCATAACATATTCGCGCAACATATCTAAAATTTCATTTCTTGCTTCAATATCAAGCCCTGCGGTCGGCTCATCTAAAATCAAAAGTTTTGCCTTGTGGGTCATTGCAGTCAGTACACGCAGTTTTGCTTTCATTCCGGTTGAAAATTCCTGAATTCTTTTGTTGGTTGGAAGTGCAAGTTCCTGACACTTTTGTTTAAAATACGAACGCTCAAATTTCGGATACATCTTTGCTAAAATATGTTCTATGTCATTGATATTTAACTGCGAACTAAATCCCGCTTCCGCCATGGATACCCCTATCTGCTGTTTTTTCTCCGGCGTTAAGGTTTCTTCGCTTTTATCCAAAACAAAAATGCTTCCGGCATCCGGTTTTACAAGTCCTAACAGTAATTTAATAACGGTGCTTTTTCCGGCTCCATTTTTTCCTACAAGTCCTGTGATTCTGCCGTCTGGAATCTCCATCGACAAATCTAAGTGATACGCTCCATAACTCTTTTGGACGTTCTTCATCTCAATCATTTTCTTTTCTCCTCTTTCCTGGAAAAGCTAATTCTCGTCTAACAATAAGGTTACAATTTCTAAAATTTCATCTTTGCTTAGTCCGATTATTTTTGCCCGGTCAATCGCCTTTTCAAAATCCGCCTCAACCGTCTTTGTTCTGGCCTCTAACGCAAGCTGTTGGTCCGATGCCGTCACATAGGTACCTTTTCCATGTACGGTTGTAACAAAACCATCTTCCTCTAACTTGTCGTAAGCCTTTTTTACCGTTAATGCACTGATTCGCAACTCTCCTGCAAGCGTCCTTACCGAAGGGAGTGCATCGTTCTCTTTCAATGAAGCATTCATAATCTCTGATTTAATCTGCTCCATCAGCTGCTCGTATATCGGAACCATCGATGAATGATTCAAAATAATATGCATATTATCTTCTCTCCTTTGCAATAAACAGTATACAACAGTCAGTATCTGTTGTCAACTGTTATATACTGTTTGCTTTTTACTTCTCCTTATTTTTTCTTAATTGCTTTTCTCATCTTGGAAATCGACTTCATCTTTGCCGCCTTGTTGCTCTCGTGATGCAGGCCTTGATAGAGCTGGTAACGCTCCCTCGATAACGTTCCATCCTCTAATGCTTTTTTGACTGCACAGCCTGGCTCCGTATCATGTTTGCAGTTACGGAACTTACAATGCGTTTCCAGCTCTGCAATGTCAGAAAATGTTTCATCAATCCCTTCTTCTACATCACACATGCCAAGTTCCCGCATCCCTGGCGTATCGATGATAACAGCCCCATTCGAAAGTTCTATCAGCTGACGATAAGTTGTGGTATGCCGGCCTTTTGCATCCCCCTCCCGAATCCCGGAAGTTTTCATGACTTCACGCCCCACAAGCGCGTTTACAAGTGTCGATTTACCAACGCCGGAAGATCCGAGGATTGCAATAGTATTTCCCGGCAAAAGATAATCCTGTACCTCATCCAGGCCGATGCCGTATAACGCACTGATGGTATGCACTCTGACTTTATCTGACAGGCTCTCCACCTCCCTTACATACCTTCCCGGATTGCTGCATAAATCCACTTTTGTTAAAATCACAACCGGAATACCATTTCCATCCAATGTGATGGAAACATACCTTGCAATCCGATTAAAATTGTAGTTGTCATTTAGGGATGCCACAATAAACACATAATCAAAATTGGAAACCATCACCTGTTCCTGCATATTTTTTACATATCCAAACGCATGCCCTGACTGATCCGGACGTTTTAACAAACTCTTTCTCTCGCAGACAGACGTAATTATCGAATCCCCCAATGGATTATACTGAAACGTCACATAATCTCCGACCACCGGAAGCTCCTTTCCATCCCGTAAAAATGTACCTTTTAATTTTCCCTGTAATTCCTTTTCCCAGAATTTAATCTTATACGTGTTTTTCTGAATCTCGCAGATTCTTCCAAGTCTTTCCTTATGAAGCCACTGACAGGAAAGCTTTAATGGTTTGTGATATGGGAATTGCGCCGTCAGTTCATCTAATGCATTAGCATCTTTGCATTTTTCATACACATCACTCTCATAAAACTTTCCATGAATATTTCCAAACGTTTCCTCATCTAGCGGATATGCCATCAAGGCATCAAAATTTTCTCCTTGTGGTGTTGTGATTCCAAACTTATCGCAGGTTTGAAATTCATGTCTTGAATAATAGTCCGGTTCTCCATAGATTACAATTCCTGGATATCCCGCTTCTTTTGCAAGAGAAATTGTTTCTTTTAGCAGTTTCTCACCAATCCCCATGCTCTGACACGTCGGCTCCACCGCCAATGGACCAAACGTAAGAACCTCATGCGTTTTGTCACCGTCAACTACTTTTGCCTTTGCATACAGGATGACACCTACCACTTTTCCGTCCAGTTCGGCAACACGACTTAGTTCTTTTTCGTAACAATCCGATTCTCTCATAAGATGTACGAATAAATGTTCCTCGCATCCCGATCCATGCAGATTCCAAAAGGCACGCAGTGTTACATATTCTGTTTCTCTCTTTTCGTTTTCTCTTTCTTTTCTGATTCTTATTTCGCTCAATGTTTTGTTCTCCTATCACATTTCATTTTTTCAATATCAGACCTGCAGCTTCTATAAGGCAGGCGTTTTTCTAATATTGGGGTTCTTTTGAATATGAAATGTTACCGGGGAAATAAGAGTTGTTATAATAGGATGATGCAAAAGATGTTTCATCGTTTTTGGGAGTGATAAACTTGGCTTTGTACAATTTATCCACCCGAAAACGATGACTCAACGTTTGACATCATACCTATATAATAGAAAAAGCCGTAGCAAAATAAGCCACGACCTGATAGACAGATAGAATCATTCTCTTTTTAACAAATCGCTCCAAACCGGGGTAACATTACATATTCAGTTCTTACAATAGCCATTTTCTTATTCATAATCACGTTACCTCCTGTTTCTTTAGATTTGTGTTTCATTATTTTAAGCGTAACACTTTCTGACTGCTGTGTCAATTGTTGTTTCTCATCATGTTTTAAAATTCCCCCATCAATTTCTCCACTTCTTCTCTCGCTTCCAGGAAAATGGAGACCAGATTGGGATCAAAATCTGTTCCTGCTCCCTTTTCAATGATTGCAAAGCACGCATCTATGGGCATTGCGTCGCGATAACATCTTTTCTGTGAAACTGCGTCAAACACATCTGCAATTGCCATCACTCTTGCATGGAGTGGTATCCGCTCCCCGGAAATTCCATCCGGGTACCCTTTTCCATTATATTTTTCATGATGATATCGTGCGATTTCGTATGCAATTTTTTGAAACTCAGGGCTTTCCAGGTTTTGAAACGTATTTTGAATAATCTCTCCCCCGCGCGCCGCGTGCTCCTTCATAATTTCATACTCTTCATCTGTCAGCTTGCCTGGCTTTTGCAAAATCCGGTCTGGCGTCGCAATTTTTCCAATATCGTGCAATGGTGCTGCATTGCTCACGTGAATAAGATAATCTTTGTTTACAATATCCTGATAGCGTTTGTTGTGCCGCATCTTGTGAAGCATGAGGTTAACATAAGACCTTGTTCTTTTGATGTGTCCACCGGTACTATTATCCCTGTTTTCCACCATCGTTGCAAAGCCGTCTGCCATCTCCTCATTGTACTGTGTGAGTTTTCGAATCGATGGATTCTCAAAATCAATATATATTCCAAGCATTAGCACCGTTGGACAAATTGATGTCAGCAACACCTCCGGGAATATGATTTGTATGACTAAAATCACTCCAACAATCTCGATAAATGACACTGTTCCAAGCATTTTGTCTTTTGGCAGAAAGCGGTGTCTGGCAATCACAAGATACAAGATTGCGCCATAATGAAACAATAACGACGCATAGCAGACATACACTGAAAATCCCATGGAGTAGTTTGTAATTTCACCATGAAGATACTCAATCCGGTTGATTCCAGCAATAATTAATACAAGAGACAGCACTCCCGGCAAAAAAAGAGGCAGATTCCTTTTCTTATTCGTCTTACAAAATCCGACCAGTTGGTCATACATATACATGGATGTTATGATTATCATTACATCCATCGACAGGAAAAATATAAGATGCAACAGGTTATTTACCGGTCTTGGAATTTGTGCAAGATGATTTACTGTCCACGCAGTCAGTCCATCGAATAAAACAGACCACGGTGCAGCCACCATCAGCGCATCAAACCATCTGTTACGCGTGATTTTTCCTTTTTCTGTTGCCTTTACATAGGAAACAACTATATATGCCATTACGAAAAGGCATCCCATTTGTAATCTGATATACTGCATGTTCTCACCCACACCTCATTTTTCTTTCCCACGGTTGTTCTTTATTTTTTCAGTGCATCACTTCTTTTTAAAATCATCTTCATCTCTGGCACACCAATATCTTTTGCAATTACCTGACATTTTGTCATCAGTAAAAAGTAGATGTTCTTTTTTTCTGTACTGAGACATTCATAATTTGCCTGTCCCTTGGCTATCACCACATCCGCTTTTTCATATATCTGCAAAAACTCCTTTGACGTGCGCGAAAGAACCGTTCCAAGTGAAGAATCCCCATTTGACACAACCGTTGCAACCTCATCAATTCCAACCAGATAAGCATCTTCCTCAATGGAATCGTTTACAACCGCCGCTCCTCTTGTTGCAAAGAAAATCTGAACTTTTGGGTTCATTGCTTTTATTTTTCTCAGTAATATCTTATCCAGACAAATTTCCCCACAATTGTCCCCTAAATATAGAATTGTTTTCGCTGTCTCAAGCTCTTTTCGTAGAAGCGCAGCATCATTAATTTCCAGATTTTCGCCTTTCAAACGCTTGAAATGACGTTCTACATCTAAAATTGTCAGCTCATGAATTGGGTTAAAGTCAATCACATTTCCGATAATTGCATATTTTACAGCTTCCTCAAACGGATTTTTCGACTGCTCTATCTCTTTTTCATATGCAGGCAGTCTTTCTAAAAACATTTTATTGTACTTTTGTCTTGTCTCCTTATAAGGGTCCTGATTGCCTGTTTCCTCTTTTATAATAGAAAAAATTTCTCCGATTAGTTCCGGTGATGTGATGGCATTATAGTCCACCTTGCTAAGATAAGAAAAAACTCTTCGCAATAAATTTCCTTTTTCTTTCATCCCGACCATGTCTGCAACCTTAATCGCCTGATTTACAACACATGGAAGACATTTTTCCTGCATTTTCATAATCCTATGCTCCTTATAGTTCTAATCAAACAAAGATTGCTGTACATATTTTTCCGGGAATTCATGCAAGTAGGCAAAACAGTCCTCTGGTTTACATAAAATTCCTGTCTCTTCGCACCTTTCCATAACCAGCTTTGTTAACTCCCTCGTATTCGGGCTTGGAAGTTCATACGCATTCCCATAAGTCTTAATATACCGTTCTTTCATTCCCGGAAAATCATGATCGAGCGCACTGTAAAAATACTCGCGGTCTCCTTCCCGAAGCGTAACGCCTATGCCAAAGAAGATGATTCCTTTTACACCTGCCTCAATGCAATAATCTAAAATTCCATCGATGTTTTCTTTGGTATCATTGATAAATGGCAAAATGGGAGACAACCAGACAACCGTAGGTATTCCACGTCTCTTACATTCCATCAGAACCTCGAAGCGCTCCCTTGTCGTACATACGTTTGGTTCAATTTTTTTACATAATTCCTCATCATAGGTTGTTAGTGTCATCTGCACAACCGCTTTCGCTTTTTCATGGATGGACTGTAAAAGATCCATATCACGTAACACTCGATTGGACTTTGTATGTACTGTCACACCATATTCATATCGGTCAATCAACTCCAGACACTTTCTTGTGAGTCCGAGTTTTTCCTCTAAATGCAGATATGGGTCGCTCATTGCACCCGTTCCAATCATACATTTCTGACGTTTGGAACGAAGCGCCTTTTCGAGTAACTCCGGTGCATTCTCCTTGATTTCAATATCTTCAAATGCATGCGTAAAATTGTAACATTTACTTCTTCCATCGCAGTAAATGCAGCCATGTGAACATCCCCGGTAGAGATTCATTCCATTATTTTGTGATAAGATTCCTTTTGCCTGTACAAAATGCATTTTTCTTCTCCTCTACAACCTGCTCATGCCACTTTTTCCCATTATAGCATTGAACACCTCATCCGAAAACCATAATTCTATCTTTTCCATTTCTTCCTTGATAAGCTTTTGATATCGGAGTATAATTTTCTTATTATTTTGGAGCTGCCATGTACCAAAATGGATTGAAAACTTGTATACAAAAAGAAAGGTATGGGGATTTTATGTATCAGGCAAAAGAAACACGATATGACCGTATGAAATACCAGCGTTGTGGCAACAGCGGTTTAATGCTGCCGGAGGTTTCACTTGGATTTTGGCATAATTTTGGGGATACCGGTGTCTATGAAAATATGCGCCAGATGGTTTTTACGGCATTTGACAATGGAATCACGCACTTTGACCTGGCAAATAACTATGGACCGGAATATGGAAGTGCGGAATCTAATCTTGGAAAATTGTTAAAAGAAAATTTTACTGCGTACCGCGATGAGTTAATCATCAGCACCAAGGCGGGATATGATATGTGGAAAGGTCCGTATGGCAACTGGGGCAGCCGGAAATATCTGCTGGCAAGCTTAGACCAGAGTTTAAATCGTCTCGGCTTAGACTACGTCGATATCTTCTATCATCACCGCATGGACCCGAACACGCCATTAGAGGAGACGATGGGTGCGCTTGACCAGGCGGTAAAAAGCGGAAAAGCCCTGTACGCAGGGATTTCAAACTATGATGGCGAAACCATGAAGCGTGCTGCAGTTATCTTAAAAGAACTACATTGCCCGTTTGTCATTAACCAGAACCGCTACTCTATTTTTGACCGCACCATCGAGCAAAATGGTTTAAAGCAGGCTGCGGTGGAAGAGAAAAAAGGAATTATTGCGTTCAGTCCTTTGGCACAGGGCATGTTGACAGACCGTTACCTGCACGGTATTCCAAAAGACAGCCGCATCAGCACAGACGGACGTTTCCTGAAAAAAGACCAGTTAACAGATGCAAAACTCCAGCAGATTCAGACGTTAAACGAGATTGCGGCGCAGCGTGGCGAAAGCCTTGCACAGATGGCATTGAAATGGGTTTTAAAAGATGACGTGGTGACGAGTGTACTGATTGGTGCATCGAAACCGGAACAGATTTTAGATAACATCAAAGTAATTGAAAGTACGGGATTTTCCGAGGAAGAGCTTCGCAAAATTGATGAAATCGCAGGTGTATAAAAGAAAGGCTGGAAAGGATGTATTCAATCGGACAAGTATCAAAAATGTTTGACCTTCCCATCTCGACTTTAAGATATTATGATAAAGAAGGTCTTTTCCCGAACTTAAAAAGAGAGGGAAATATTCGAAAATTCAGTGATGCAGAGTTAGAAGAGATCCGCGTCATTGAATGTCTTAAAAAATCTGGACTAGAAATCAAAGACATCAAACAATTTTTTGAGTGGAGCAGCCAGGGCAGTTCCACCTATGAAAATCGTAAAAAAATGTTTGAGCTTCGCAAATCCGCTGTCGAGGAAGAAATCCATGCCCTCGAAAAAACACTTGCCATGCTGGAATTCAAGTGTTGGTATTATGAAAAAGCGATGGCTGATGAAAATGAAGACGGCATCAAAGACATGTTGCCGGATAAATTGCCTGCCAAAATCCAGGCACTATACGATAAGGCACATGAATAATATTAAAAAAACGCTATTAGTGGAAGATAACTTTATTCCCTAATAGCGTTTTTATAAATCATATTTGTCTCTTCTTTTCGCAGCTTCTTTATACACCATGTCATTCGATATCCACATCCTCCGTCTCTAAAAGTTCGTCCTCCGAAATTCCTAAATCATTCGTCACAGAATCAAATGAAACGGTCTTATTGTTACCATTCTCTTCCATTCTCTTGTTTGCTTCTAACAAAAGAAGATAATCCTCTTCAATTTCTGTTAATCGTGTATATTCTTCCGGAGATAAAATAACCGCCGATGGCTGATTATTCTTTAGTACAATTAGCTCCTTTTCTGAGCGGAGTCTATCAAATATTTTAGCTGCCTGACCTTTATTAAACTGTGAAATAGGGACAAGACTTTGTAAAAGATGTGTCGCAATTGCCATAATATGGCTCCCTCCTTTGTTTCTTTCTAACTTTATTATATGCAGTGTCAGGCAAAAAATCAATATATCATATTGTAAAATTTGTTGTAGTATTTTCATTATAATTTATTGTAATAAATCCAGCCTCATCTGTCCATCCACCCAGCTCTCCTGCTTTGCTTCATGAATCACGTCACCCAGCATGTGAGTTCCTAGTAAAAACGGAGACGTCGGGTCATGTTTTTTCCGGTTTTCTTGTACCAGCCCGGCATTGGCGTTCGCGTAGCAGTATTTGCAAAGATGACCGCAGGTATCGTATGCTCCGATATCGACACCGAGCAGGCAGGCGCATTGTCCGTTTCGCTGATTTGTCTTTCTTTTTGGCACATCTAAGTGCGCATGGAGAGCTGTTTCAAAAGTGTTTACGGTCATGCAGCCGGAACAGTCTGCGCCAAACGCAGCCAGCTCGTCCCCTTCTGCGCAGGGGCGAATGGTCATTCCGTAAGTGACGGCAATCTCTACAAATGCTTTTCCGATTGCGATTCTGTCGTTTTTTGAAACGGCTCTCGCAGTTGGAAAATTGTGTTCCACCTTTTTGTAAATATCAAGGAAGCTGATGACACAGGTTTTGGTATAGCCGGAAAGATTTTTTGCCATTTTTTCAAATGTGGCGATGTGCCATGCAACGGAGTGGTTCGCATCGATAAAAATCGGGTCGTATCGCCATCCCACACTGTCCACACCGACAAGGTTTGACAGCTTTTTGAAGTCTTCCATCACAATTTCTTTGGCGGGAACATGAGGTTCCACATCCCGCCCATAAGGGGTGATGGTGACAAACCAGTACTGACCGTATGGTCTTAAAACATCCATGTGCGCAAGCATCGGCGCCGGATTTTTTGTGCAGAATGCGATAAGGTCGACAAAATCAGGCGACAAACTGTATTTTGTCACCTGACTCTGATTGTAAGGATTGCGCACGAGCACGTAGCCTTCTTTGATTCTGTTTACAAGCCATTCCGAATAAAATGCC
Organism: Roseburia sp. 831b; assembly: GCF_001940165.2. NCBI lineage: Bacteria > Bacillati > Bacillota > Clostridia > Lachnospirales > Lachnospiraceae > Roseburia > Roseburia sp. 831b. Next base: position 49,907 of record NZ_CP135163.1, read on the forward strand.
GGAATATCGGTTCTCATTCCTGTCTGTATAATCATAATGTTCTCCGCTCTTAGACGTTATTTTTCAGATTCTGCTTTGAATATCGGAAATCACTTCTGCGATGTCGGCATCGATGCCAATGCTTTTGTCTGCAATATCGTCCGGCACATAGGCCTGTCCCTTGTTGATGCAGACATAAAAAGCATGCTGCCAGTTGTTTGCGTACTGCCAGAAGTTGTATTTTATGATGCCGGGCGTGTTGTAGCCGACCCCTAATTCCAGAAAAACAATCTTTTTCCGCATGTGCTGCTCCATAAAGCGTTCATAACGGTTTGCCGCTGAATGCCAGCCGGCATCTTCCACAAACGTATTGTCGGCGCGAAGATTCATACTCATGGGTCTGCCGCATTTTGGGCATTTTGGGACGAGTTCTGTCGGAACAGACATTAAAATTTCGGTATTTTTCGGTTTTACCGGTTTTCCGTTTTCAATCTGAAAACCCTGACTTTGCACCATTTTTCTGACGACCTCTTCATTGTCATAAGTCATGGCATGACAGGGCTTACTGCACTGAAACAGCCCATAATCGCCCTGCGTATAAAATAATCGTTCTTTTGCAAAACCGGCTTTTTGAAAGCAGTGATCCACGTTGGTTGTCAGGACAAAATAATCTTTTTCTTTTACCAAATTATAAATATCCTCGTAGAGGTGTTTCGGGGCATCCATATAGCGGTTTACATAAATATATCTGCTCCAGTATGCCCAATGTTCCTCTAACGTTTTATAAGGATAAAATCCACCGGAATACATATCTTCAAAGCCATATTTTTCCGCAAAATCAGAAAAATACTGCTCGAATCGCTCTCCGCTGTAAGTAAAACCCGCAGCGGTGGATAGTCCTGCGCCTGCACCAAGAACGATGGCATCGGCATCTTTTATTTTTTCGATTACGACTGCTAATTTATCGGAGCAGCCGTCGATAGATTTGTTCATCTTCGTCTTTGAAAACATTAAATATCACCTTTATCTTAGAATTAAATTGTTGTTTATATGCTTTGACGGTCTGTACAGCGATTTCCGCCGCTCTTTCGTTCGGGAACATAAAAACACCCGTCGAAATGCAGCAAAACGCTATACTTTGCACCTGATGCTCCTCCGCAATTTTAAGGCACGATTCGTAACAGAATTTTAGTAAATTTTCGTGTGCTGCGGTTAAGTTGCCACTTACAATTGGTCCGACCGTATGAATCACATAATCGCAGGGCAGATTAAATGCCGGTGTGATTTTTGCCTGTCCGGTCGGTTCTTCATGCCCTTGTTTTTGCATCATGGCAGCACAGAAATTTCGAAGCTGGATGCCGGCATAAGTGTGAATACAGTTGTCAATGCAATTATGACAGGGCTGGTAACATCCCGTCATGCCGCTGTTTGCCGCATTTACGATGGCGCCAGCCTGAATCCTTGTAATATAGCCCTTCCAGAGGAAAAAATCAGGCTGGAGTTCCTCCATATCGTTTAAGGTAACCACGCCTTTTTCGGCATTGACTTGCTGTAAATATTCGTTTTGAACCTGCAAAAACGCGTCATCCATAGCCGTAGCCATGCGAACATTCATCAGGGAACGCAGTAGGTTTTTCTGCTCCTGTGCATTTGAAGGAAGTGGAATATCTGCATACCGCGGCTGTTCCTGTTTTAATTTTTCGATTAAAAAAATACGTCTTTCACTCTGATTCATCGTTCTCACACCGACCTCTCGATTGCTTTCACCGGGCAGTTCTCATAACAGTTTCCGCAATGCAGGCAGTGTTCCTGTTCGATACGGAAGGGTTCGTCTTTTTCAATACACTGTTGTGGGCATTTTGTCTGGCAGACACCGCATCCGATACAGGATTCTGTTATGAAGTAGCCTTTTTCTTTTATTTTAACATCTCCGAGGCGGTATGTCTCGCGAAAAATAGGGTGGACGCCAAGATTGAAGTATTCAATCTGCGCCTCGTCAATGCAAAAAATGATGCCGATATCCCTGGTGTCGCCGGGATACACATTGGCAAGGTATGGCTGCTCTTCAAAAATTTTGTCTGTCCATTTTTCCTGCCCGTCCTCAGCTACGGCATATGCTTTTCCGGAAAGACGAATCATTTCCTTATATTTCGTGTAGGCAAGTATCTGCACTCTGCCGTCTTCTAGCAGTTCTTGGCAGAAATTTTTCCCTCTTGCGGTAAAAAAATATAATGCATCCGGTTCGTAGTGAATCGCACTGATATTTCGAATCTGTGGTGTGCCCTCACGGTCTACCGTTGCAAAGGCAAGAACGCCTACGAGTTTCATTTTTTTCAAACATGTCGCTAAATCATGCTGCAACCTCCTATTGTAATTAAAAAATCTAAGGTATTACTTTTGCCGGAAAGATTTTTAGAAGCTGTCCGGTTTATTCTACGATTTTAATTCTGCCAGGCTTTCTCGGCTTGCTTTGCGGCAGTGCGCCGTCGATATATCCTAAAATTACAAAGCCCTGACAGGTGTAGCCTTCCGGCACATCCCACTTTTCCATAAGACGTCTGCCTTCATCGGAGTCGAATGTCTCGTATCCTCTGGAAATGATGCAGGATGCAATGCCAAGCTCTGTCGCCTGCAAAACTATGTTTTCCATCATGCAGAAAGCATCGGCTGTCTTGAATAGAAAGTTGTTCTGACAGAATACGCATACAACCGTAGGTGCACCGTAAAAACCATTTTGAATCGTCGGGTCATCAATGGTACTTGGCTGTTCTTTGGAGACGTAACTGCCGGCTAAATTTGTGCGGTCGAATCTCGCCAGATTCATTGTTCCAAGATGTGTCGTAAGTTCTTGGTTGTGAACGGCAACTAACATGCTCCGCTGTCCGCCACCCGCGTTTGGCGCATAATTTCCGGCTTCTAAGATTTTTTCTAAGTCGGCTCTTCGAATCTGTTCTTTCGTATATTTTCGAATGGAATGTCTTGCTTTGATGATATCCATCAACATGGTAACACCTCCCCGGTTTTATCGTTTTTAGTCTTCCAGCACTGCGGATCCGCTCCATAAAAGTCCCCGGTTGTGCCGTTTGCAACTGCCGGGCAGCCCCTGCACCAGGCTTTTAACTCGCATTTGCTGCATTTTACAAATTTATCGTAATCTCTGTATTGCTCCATCTGGCAAATCCACACATCTGCCAGCCTGTCCTCGAATACGTTTGCAACCTTACTGTCGGTTACTCTGCGGCACGCCATAATATCACTGTTTGATGCTATTGTGATGTGGCAGTTTCCACAGTTGCAGCCACCGTAAATCATGCCGTCTTTCGCATTTTCCGGTAGGGAAAACTGCCCTGTCTCGTATTCGTATAGCGTCCACAAGTGGTCTTTTTTATTAAAATAGGTCTCGCATCCTGCCGCCTCATATGCCTTGAATTTTGCGTCACAGATTTCTAATAAGTGCCGGTATTCCTGCGGGGTCATGCTCGTATCGACCTCGCCGCCGGTAGGCACATAGCGGGAAAATGCAAACACCTTAACGTTCGCTTTTACTACCGCATCGATAATGTCTGGTATTTCATTCATATTTGTTTTCGATACGGTACTCATAATGACACTTTTGATTCCTGCACGGTTCAGGCATCCGATTTTTTCCAGTGTCAGGTCAAAACTGCCCGGTTTTCGAAACCAGTCATGTGTCTTTTGCATTCCATCTAATGACATTTGATATTTCTCGCAGCCACATACTTTCAGCATCCGACAGATTTTGTCGTTTAAATGGAAGGGATTTCCCATTAGGGTAAATGGGATGTTTTTGCTTTTTAAAAGCACCATCAATTTCCAAAAGTCCGGATGAAGGATAAGATCTCCGCCGGTAATGTAAAAATATGGAATTCGGTTGTAAACTTTGCAAAAGTCTTCGCAGTTTGCCACGACCTCCTGCATCTGTTTCCAGGTCATGCTTTTTAATTCCTTGCATCCTTCCCCGGAAAAAATATAGCAATGTTTACAACGCTGGTCACATTCATCCGTAATGTGCCACTGAAAAGAAAAATAATTCTGGCTCATCCTATCCAACCTCCTTCTAAACTCTTATTTGTCGCCAGCACCACATGCAGTACCGCAAGCAGCCGGTTTTTCGTCAGGCTTGGCGCCAGCACCGCAGGCAGTACCGCAAGCAGCCGGTTTCTGTTCAGGCTTGTCACCAGCGCCGCAGGCGGTTCCGCAAGCAGCACCTGCCTGATGTTCTTCTTTCTTGTTCCATCCCAAAATGTTTGATAATGCCATCTTTGTTACCTCCTGTTTGAAATGATTTTGGGCTTTCGCCTTGTTGCAAGTTTAGAATATCAGGTGTCTGCCGTGAAAAAAAGTACGCACTTTTTTATTACATAGTTACCTTTTTGTAACTGATAGACAGACGCAAATTCGTATGTTACACTCAAATTAGAACTTACATCATATTTGATACTTAGAAATGAGATGGATGCAAAATTGCATGGAAATGGAGGTTTTTTATGCTGACGAAGGATGAATTGCCGGAATGTCCGGTTGCCACTACGGTTCAGTTGATTGGAAGTAAATGGAAATTACTGATTATGAGAAATCTTTTAGACAGACCGTGGAGATTTAATGAATTAAAGAAAAGTCTGGAAGGAATCAGCCAGAAAGTTCTGACGGATTCGCTGCGTTCAATGGAGGAAGACGGCATTATCACACGAACGGTATATGCGGAAGTACCGCCACGTGTGGAATATGCGCTTAGCGATGTCGGGGAGTCGATGCGGCCGATTTTGGATGCCATGAAGGAATGGGGATTGAGGTATAAGGAGACGTTGGAATAACACGATAACTAACATTTTTCTAAATGATGCGCTATACAAATTATTCATTTTTAGGGTATAATAAATTTGGAAGGAGGTCGTATAATGCCAGAGATATCACTTTTTTACGGAATACGTGTTACGATGTATTACGAGGATCATAATCCGCCACATTTTCATGCTGAATACAATGGAAATAAGGCACTTATAGATATTACTGAAGCACGTGTCATAAAAGGGGCTTTGCCTTCACGACAATTGAAATTAATTTTAGCATGGTGTGTTATACATCAGGACGAACTTATGCAAGATTGGGAACTTTCTAAGGATGGTCTTCCATTAAATAGAATTAATCCTTTGATTTAGGAGGTGTTATCTATGTTTCATAATGTTATTCAGGTCATTCCATATGAGGATTATAGTGTTTATGTATATTTTGAGGATGGAAAAATAGTATGCTACAATGCAAAACCATTGCTTGAAAAAAAGGGATTTGCGCCCTTAAGGGATCAAAATTTCTTTATGAATGCCTGCACTATTTTAAATGACACATTGGCGTGGGATGTGTCCGGACATAGAGATGCCAGCACGTGCATCGATATAGATCCTGACATGCTATATTCCTTAGACCCTGCAATTGAAAAAATTGCCTGAAACATTAAAAACTGGCTTTTAAAAGCCAGTTTTTTCTATAATATCTATTGATTTTTCTATCTGTTGTTCTTTTCCATTCTAAAAAGGATGATAAGCAACATCACAACGGTTACTGCAGTCATGCATCCAAATGTATCATACATTTTTCCGGCTAAGGGGCTGATAACAGCCATTGCAAGTGAACCGGGTAATGTTACCAATCCAGATATGGTGGCACTTCTTCCAAGTATGTTCTGTACATACAAAGGCATAATCACGGATGAGCCCATCATTACAAGATATAGCATCATACTGCCAATCACACTTAAGCGATATTCCGAAACTTTTAAGATGCGCAGATTTAAGAAAGGTTCTTCCAAGTTCAGTTGTCGGTGTGTAAATAATATTCCCGCAAATACACCGATTACTAACGGACATAGTGCCATAACGGCTGTGAGACCAAGGGCACTTAAATTTCCGATTCCCAATGTAATTCCACCAAATGTAATTGCACTTAAAACAAATGAATATACATCAAATGTTTTGATATGAGTTTCCAGTACATTATCGAATATTGCAAGTGCCAGAACAAAGGATACCATTAAAATGCCAAAGGCTATGACAAATATGGTGCGCCATCCAAGTGTATCCACCAAAACACCAGCTATCGTTGGTGCAATGACGGGTGCAGCTCCGACAGATAGACCATACCACCCTATAACCGTTCCACGTTTTTCAGGGGGATATATCGTTAGAAGGACTACCTGTGCCATAGAAGTAGTAATTCCATTACTGCAAGCCTGCAATATTCTACCTATCATCATAGTTGGAAAATTTGTGGCAAAAATGCAAACTGCCAATCCTGCTAAAAATAGTCCGATTGCGCTTATATATAACTTTTTGGTCGGACATCTGGTAATTAAAAATGCTGTAAGCGGCATCATAATGCCCATTGCCAGTGAATATCCGCTTGTCAGCCATTGACCATCCGATACAGATATGTGCAAATCATGGATGATGGGTGGCAGCGCTGTTGTAAGTGCCGTCTGCAAAAAGGATGATGCAATGCACGTTATAATGAGATTTATCATAATAAAAGTTCTTTTTCTAGTGTTCATCTCTTGTACTCTCTTCTTTTTTCATTACAATTTTTATAATCAAATGCGCGACCTCTTCTACACTTTCCTTACACCCTGTTTCTATCCATTCTTTTACCATACCGGTAATGCCATAAATGTAAAATGCGGACAGGAACGAACGCTCCTCCCTTGGAATATCGAATCTTTCCATGATTGGTTCAATAATGTGGAGATACAGATTTCGATATTTCAGGTTTGCTTCATATACTTTATTTTCAAACGCTGCACGGTAAATTCGTTTGTTCTTTTGAACGAATTGCAGATAGGGAATCAGATATTCCTCGGTCACAAAAAGAAGTTCATCCGTGGAAGCATTTCCAATTTTTTCAATGGTTGCCCTGGGACTCGACTCAAAATATTCCAAAAAGGAATCTAGGATATATTGCATGGTTTCTTCTAGTAAATCAGCCATATTTTCGTAATGCAGGTAAAAAGTAGAACGGTTCACGCCTGCTGTTTCGCAGATTGCTTTGACGGAAATATAGGAAAATTCCTGTGTTTCCATCAATTTGATGAGTGCCTCATCCATACGGATTGCTGTATTAAAATATTTACTTTCTGATCGGTTCATGCACTCACCTCCGTTTTTTTTATTATGCCTCATCGCTTATCTGGTTGGCAAGTTCTATTATTTCAAAGGCGTATTTTTTCTTTCCGGCTTCTAATTTTTTCTTATAAATGGGATAATTGATGCCCATTCCGATAAGCCCGACAATTCCCAGAAAAATGCCAAGTATCATCATGCCGATACCCTCGCCGATTACCTGCATGGAAAGACACATGCCAAGTCCCATGATAAGTGCTGCTACAATACCGAAGGTGTAGGTAAAGATTTCTGCCGGAAGTTTCGCTTTCCGGTCTAATTTTTTAAGTGCTGTTATTTTGGATGCATCCTTTGGTGCATATTCGCTCGCAAGAGCTTCTGCATAAATTTTATCTGTGTTCATTTTTATTTCCTCCCTGTTTTTGATGAATTTATTATAGGAGGTTTTGGGAGGAAACAGAACAACACAAATTGGGAAAAATGTGGAGTTGTAAATAAAAGATTATTTCGGTATCAGAAAAACGCGGGGAAAAGTTCTATCGCTTTTCTCCGCGTTTTGTGTGTATTCTTTATGCGTTATGGTTTAAAGCCTGTGTGATAAATTTGCTAATACAAATTATTTACAATCGTTCTTTTTTCTTTTTGCAAACATTCCTGCAAGTCCTGCGAAGGATGCCAAAAGAAGCGTTGTCCAAAGCGCCGGATTCGAGTTATCTCCCGTCTGTGGGGATGTTACACTCTGTGTATTTTCATCCGTATTGTTACTGCCAGTATCCGCTGTATTTTTAACAATGTTAAAGTTTGTGCTTGTGGAACCATCTGTCCAGACAAGTTCAATGGTGTGACTTCCAACAGAAAGTGTCTTAAGGTAATCAGCACTTAAAGTGATAATGGTAGATCCTTCTGTGACGGTATAATTTTTTGCATCAATAATGACACCATCCACTTTTACACTCTGGAACTTGCTAATCTCGCCACTTCCCCTGATTACAAGACTTCCATCTGTATTCTGCGTCCAGGAACTGTTTGCTCCGTCAAGAATGGTATAAGAGGAAGAAGTTGCAGCTTCTTTTTCTGTTACAGTTAAGGTTACGGCCTTTGTTGTAACAGTACCGGCTGAATTACGGATGACACATTGATATTTAAAACCGTTGCAGTCTTTGGCTGTTACACCTGTCGTATAACTTGCCTGGTTTGCTCCGGTGATATTGACAAATCCTTTTCCATCATTTTGGTTTATCTGCCATTGATACGTTAAACCGATACCGGTCGCTGACACTTTGAAGGTTGCGGCGCTTCCGGGTTCCACAGATATATCTTGTGGCTGAGCCGTAATCTGAGGCGGTGCGATGGCAAGAGCCAAAGCATTTCCGGATGCAGTAATTGTATAGGATGGTTCGTCAGAACTGAAATATGCTGCATTGCATCCCTCATTGGTAAAGACGGTCGGATTTCCTTCCGATGGGAGTCTGGAATAATTTAATTCTATGCCAATCAGAGAACCTTCTGTCAGGTTGGCAGCTTTGATGACATGATCGCTGTCCTGATAATAATTAGAACACTTACCATTTTCCGCTGTGTTTCCGGTTATGGTCACTTTACCTTTCAGTTCCACAGAATTTGCGCTGTTGACGCTAATACCGCCGCCACATGCTAAACCTGCTGTATTACCGGTAATGCTGCCGCCGTTCATTTCGAAGTATGTGCCACTGTGGTACACGCCGCCACCGCTGCCATCCGGGGCACTGTTTCCTGTAATGGAGGCATTGTTTTCCATGGAAAAAGAACCGGCACAAGTATATACACCACCACCATAATGTGTCGTTGCAGTGTTACCCGTGATAGAACTGTTGTCATGCATGCAAAAGTCTGCCGTGTTTGAACTTCCGGTGTTGCATACGCCCCCACCGGTTACAGCAGTGTTATCCCGGATAGAGGAAATGTCATACATATCCACATGGTAATAATTAAATACGCCGCCACCATCGTTTGCAGTGTTGCCGCTAATAACCGCACTGCCCTTCATCTCGAATGTAGCATAGCTGTTATTATATATGCCGCCGCCGTCCACGCTGGCATTATTGCCGGAGATTGTTCCGCCGTACATATGGAAGGTTTTATAGTTCGCCACGCCACCGCCACATGTATCGGTCTTATTACCGGAGATGGAGCCACCATAAAGGTTAAAAATTGAGCCGTTGTAAACGCCCCCACCGTCCACGCCGGAGGTGTTGCCGGAAATGTTGCCATTATACATATAAAAAGTTCCGTAATTAGAAACTCCATTTTTACTATAATTTACTTCATGCGTGATCTTACCGGCATCGGTGTGACAATCGGTAAGGGTAAATGGCTTATCTCTATTTACGGTAATGTCTCTATCGTTCATCTTACCGACAATATCGTTCCCGTTGAGGCAGAGTGTCACGTCATAATTGCATTCCCATGTGCCGGTAAGAGTTACAGACTGTGTTAAATAGTAAAAGCCGTCCGATGCGATAGCATCTAAACTATCCACAGGTGTCCATACCTGACTTTTATCACAGGTGTGATTCCCGGCAGTTAAATCCCCTGTTCCACACACACAGTGTACATGTTCTGTATTCTGTGTGCTCTGAGTGTCTGCCGCTTATACAGATATAGCGTTTCCCGGCAGCCATGGAACGCCCCCGATTGCCATTCCAAACGTTAATATACCGGAAAGCAGCGCTGTGATTGCTTTTCTCATTCTATTCCGTTTTCTCATACTCATTCTCCTCCTCCTTGTAAATTCCCACACCATTTGTTATAGTAATTATAAATCGTACCCTAAGGGACGAGTCAAGCAATGTGTACGTTTATTCGACATATTTTTTCAGGGGAAATGGGGATTGGTATGAAAAAGAATGATGAAAATCTGTTTAAAATCGGGGAAATTGCAAAGATTTTGGGAGTCACCAGAAAGGCAATCCTTATCTACGAAGAGATGGGGCTGCTGACGCCTGCTGTCAAGGATGAAAACAGCGGATACCGCTATTATACGGCGGATAATATGACACAGATTCGCTCTATCCGTTCTTTACAGACGCTAGGGCTTTCTCTCGCGGAAATCAGGGAATATTATTATGATACGAAGAATCTTGACCATCACTTGAACCGGCTTATGGATTTGCGTGATGCGTTAGACCGCAACATTCAGCTACTCCAGGTGCGTGCAGCAAAACCGGGGGATTTTAGCGTCCACTCGGTACGCCTTCCACATCAGGTATGCTTTTGCCGTGAATATCAATGTGAAAATACGAAGGATGCTGCCGACAAACTGCGCGATACCTACATTGCCGCAGCCAGAACCGGAAAAATGTCCGTAAATGCCAGAATGTTTACCATGCGCATCGGACAAACGGATGATGAATTGAAACTGATGTGCTGTATTCCGGTTGAAGATGATTTTAAAGGCGTGGAACGAAAGGAATTCGCAGAAACACATGTTTTATGTATCTATTACCGTGGACCTTATGAAGGGATTGAATCTGCAATCGCCTCCTTAAAGGCATATACACATGCTAACCGTATCCAGACCACCGGGGAATTCCGCTGTATCTATCTGGAAGGTCCGCCGAGCCGCGGAGAAAACAGTGCCGACTATATCACACAGATTGTGGTACCTGCAAAGCCAGTTTATGGCATATAAAGATACCATATTCATCGCATTACCAAATTTGTGTAAAAACGCTAATGCGTGATCAAAAAAATGGAGAGAAGCGCGTGCTTCCCTCCATTTTTATATCCTTTTTTATGTTTACAGTGTATACCGTATCCAGACAGCTCCACTGTCAAACTTCTGCACATCCATAAGCTTTAGTCCTGTAACATCATGTGACATTGCGAGTCCGTCGAATACTGCCGGCATACCGCCTCTTCCATCGATTCCTGCGCCGATTAATAAACTGATTTCATTTAGAAGTCCAGCTTCTAAAAAGGCTGTATTTATTTTGGAACCGCCGACAATACCCATTCTTTCCACATGGAATTGCTCTGCAAGGATTTCCGCTGCACGGGCTAAATCTGCGTGCTCTTTTCCACAGGCAATCCAGGAAATGTTTTGTGCATCGAGATAGGCAAGATATTCTTTGGTAACATTTTCGCTTGTTACGATAAGATACGGCTTTTTCATGCCGGATGCGTCAGGCCATAATAATTTTCCTTTTGAGTCGACAATTACCTCATAGCCGTCGCTGTCTGCCTTCTTCGAAAAGCCTTCCTGACCGTAGACGGCGTCATTTTTCGGGATGAATTGTCCCGGTTCTGCCATTTCTAATTCGGCTGTCACTCTTCCGCTTACGGTGGTTGGGATATTGATTTCATCTAATGTTGTATAGTAATCTGCTACGCCTGGCAATTTGGATGTCATGGCACAATCGATTCGTCCATCAATCGAAATCATCATACGACAGATGATATATGGTTTTTTCATTAAAGTTTTCCTCCATAAACCGGGAAACCGCTGTTTGCACCGTAGTTTTCAATTTTCTTAAAATTCTTAAGTGTCTGCATATCTTCTGCGCTGATTTCAAAGTCAACCTCAGCGTTTGTCTTCATATGCTCTGGATTTGCAGTCTTAGGAAGTGAGATGGCACCAACTGTAAGGTGTAGCGGATGCAAAGCTGCGGAACCGATACCTTGTATTTGTCGGCAATCGCTTTGATTTCCGGCTGATTTAAGATTTCACCGTGTGCAATCGGGGAATAAGCTTCCACGGTAATACCGTTTTTCTGGCAAAAATCGATAAGTTCGACCGGTGTATTGCTGATATGGCAAAGTACCTGATTGACCATCGGTTTTACTTTATCTGTTTCCATCAGACTTTCTAAATCTTCTTTCTGGAAGTTTGAAACACCGATTGCTTTCAGTTTGCCTTCGTGATAAGCTTCTTCTAATGCTCTCCAGGCTGCTCTGTTTCCTTCTACATATCGGTTTTCACTCTGGTTTACCTCGACCCAAGGCTGTGGGGAGTGGATAATCATCATATCAAGATAATCGAGTCCCATTTTCTTTAATGTCTCCTCAATTCCTGCTTTGGCTTCCTCGTAAGTCTTGTGCTCAGCAGCAACTTTTGAAACGACAAATAATTCTTCTCTTGGGATTCCGCAGGTTCTGACACCCTCGCCTACGCCACGCTCATAAGCATATTGTCAAGTGTAGGTGTCAGATTTTATATTCAAAATAATCGAGTAGGAGGGAAAATTAAATAAATTTTCCCGACCTCTCACACCACCGTGCGTACCGTTCGGTACACGGCGGTTCAATCAACTTAACAAGTAACACGCCTTTCCGTGTAGTAATCTAACATTGAGATTAATCCAAATCGGGTTAGTCTTTCTTTGTTTATTGCAAAATTCATAACTCTTTGCTGACACACATAAGCGATTCGGCTACCTGTGTATGCCGTAATCCATGCTGTATCCTTATCAACTCCAAGTTTCATCAAATTCTTTATACGTTTCTGCGGGGTTTTCCATTGCTTCCAGATACACATACGCAGCCTATAACGAATTCTTGAATCTAGTTCTTTACATAGAGTTTTCATACTACCTATCTTAAAGTAGTTAATCCACCCTCTTATAACCTGGTTGAGCTTCTCCACCTTATAGCTGTTGCTGACACCCCAGCTACGACAGGTGAGTTCTTTCATTCTTTTCTTGAACTTCGCTACTGACTTTGCGTGTGGTTTTGCCTTAAACTGATGCGCTCTTGAATCAAAGTAGAAACCAAATCCAAGGTATTTAAGTCCTTGTGGTTTATCTACCTTACTCTTGGTCATGTTGACTTTGAGTCCTAGCTTCTCTTTAATGAATCGTGAAATATTTCTCATGACTCTGTTAGCAGACATTTCACTTCCGACCATTATAATACAGTCATCCGCATATCGTACAAAGTTAAGCCCTCGCTTTTCCATTTCCTTATCAAGTTCATTGAGCATGATGTTTGCCAATAATGGCGAGAGGTTTCCTCCTTGTGGTGTCCCCACTATGGAATCCTCATATTCATCATCAATCATGATTCCGCTGACAAGATATTTTCTAACAATAGAGATGACATCTCCATCTTTAATAGTTCTGCCTATGATAGTCATTAACTTGTCATGATTTACTGTGTCAAAGAACTTTTCCAAGTCAATATCTACAATCCAGTCATTACCCTCATTCATCATGTCGAGTGCTGTTAGAATTGCTTGCTGTGCACATCTGTTAGGTCTGAATCCATAACTATGGTCATGGAACTGTTCCTCATAGATTGGTGTTAAAACCTGTGCAATGGCTTGTTGTATGAATCTGTCTGTTACTGTTGGTACTCCTAGGTTTCTGACACCGCCATCAGGCTTTGGTATCTCCACTCTTCGTACTGGCTGAGGTTTATATTTTCTTGTCCTCAACTGTTCCTTGATGATTTCGCCATTCTTTACAAGATGTTCCTTAAGTTCTGTGTACTTCATTCCGTCCACTCCCTCTGCACCTTTGTTTCGTACGACTTGCAGATATGCTCTGTTGAGGTTATCACTAGATAGTATCTGCTTCATTAGACTACTTGTGTCCATGCGTTCTTTCCTTTCCGTCCCGCTTGATTTGACCACCCTTTTCCCGATTGGTTACGGCAGATGTTGCCATTTCTGCAATACGAGACATACTCAAACTTATTGATTGTTCGCCCCTTTGCTCCATCTCCATTACAGAGACTTCTTCACTACTATGGGCTCGGCTGACTTCTCACAGTTCGTTGTTACTAGGCTGATGGAACCTCTGTGAGACCTCCACGCTTAAGGTGCACGCTCTTTCTCTCCATGTATCCGCCACATTTACTCTGCTACTACAAAAGTGATAGTTATTAGACTTCGTTGCTTTACGCCAACTTATCTCTCGCAGCTTAGCCTTATATGTGATTTCTGTTCGTCAGACCAGAGATTTGCTTACAGCTTCCTTCAGATTCTACCTCACAATAGACACCCTTGCTGTTCGGCTATACACTTCCCACTATCTGGGCGTGTTCGGGACTTGCACCCGTTAGAGCGCGCCCATGGCGCGCAAACGTAAAAAGCTGTTACTCCCTAAAGAATAACAGCCATTCTTACAATATCAGCCTTTTGGAATTTGACCATCGACATACAGAATGTGATTAACTAACCACTCTGTGAGATATTTTAAAATCCCCATAATCTGTTCATCCTGATCTTCTATCTCATCATTATGATGCTCCATAAATTCATCAAGTTTATGTATAAATTCCTGATGCTGAACTTTCTGTGTAAATAACTTCTTATAATTAATAGATTCCATATACTGTTCTTCATCTGTAAAATGTTTTACTGTATAATCACGAAGATTTTCCAATATTATGTCAATTCTATCATATTTATCTGGTGTATACTCGTCATGAAGCAGTTCATATGCCTCATCTGCATATTTAAATAACTGCTTGTGTTCTTCATCTATCATATCTATTCCGATATAATATTCTGGTTTCATTTCATACATCAATTAATCCTGCTTTCAGTTTTATTTGTTTTATGAACCTGTTCTATACTATCTGATCATAATAGGCAAATGCATTTCTCATGAATTTCCTATATTTTCTTTTTCTTAATGTTAGATTCTACCAAAACATTCCCTAATTTTCTTGGAAATATCAGAATCAACAAAACCTTTCTGCGCCATGTCATCGAGCATCTCACACGTTTTTTCGTGCGTTAAACCTTTCTTATATGGTCTGTCCTCAGTTAATGCCTGATAAATATCAATACATGCCATAATACGTTCCGGCTCATTTAATTCAGATGCGGTTTTTCCAAAAGGATACCCTTTTCCATTTAATTTTTCATGATGGAAAGCTGCCCAGTCTCGTATTTCTTCAAAATCATTAACCTCTGATAATATAAGGTATGTATAGCTAGCATGATTCTTCATTTTTGAAAATTCATCATCTGTCAGTTTATCCGGTTTTTCCAAAATTTCATTGCCTACTGCCATCTTCCCAATATCATGCAGTGCACCAGCCAGATAAATTTTTTGCACATTAATAGAATCATATCCGATATATTGAGCAAAAAGAGCTGCTTTTTCAGCCACTCCTATAGAATGTCTGCTTGTAAAAGAAGATTTATAATCTACAATCTTTGCAAAAAAATCTGCGACATTTTTACACGTTTTCCAATCAAAAACCTGTTTTTGTCTTGGGATAATCTCCCATAGCTTCATTTCAAAAGAATTATCACTTAAACACATAAAAGATTCAGAATGTGTGAATGCATGAAAAAAGGCATTCACACATTCTGAATCGAATAATCCATCCCTATTTTTTAAAAGGTACTGACATATAAAATTCTAACTGTTATTTCCAGATCCCTTATTATTTCCTATAATATCAATGGTATCTGCAAGATGAATAATTCTTGCAAACAATTGAATTTCATTCCACTTTTTTTGAAAAGAACCAGTTCCATCGGCATGTTCATGATGATACAAAATCACATTTGACACATCTGTTTTAAATGGAATTTTAGTAATATTTTTTTCACCATAAATACAATGAAGATTTGTTTTTTTCTCGGATAAATCTTTTTTACAATTAATGACGGAATCCTTTTTCAGTTCTTCCGAAATATATTGTGTCAAAGCATTATCATACAGTAAAGCACACATGGCTAAATCTTGTAATTCATCACCTTGAATTTTCCAATATTCAGCCATGCATATACTTATATAAGCCACTCTTTTTCCATGTTTGTTTTTAATATTTACCAACTCTGCTTCTATACAATCCAAAGCATAAGAACAGGCTCCTGCAAGTCCGATGATATCTATACTTAGTTCTTCTTTCATTGGTATAATCCTATCATAATATATTTATGCTTCTGAGAACTGATCTTTTCCTACAGAGCATAACGGACATTCAAAATCTTCCGGAATATCCTCCCACTTTGTACCAGGTGCAATACCACCTTCTGGATATCCTTTCTCCTCATCGTATTCCCATCCGCAAACATCACATACGTATTTCATTTGTTGTTCCTCCTTGTAAATATATTAATACACAGCCTATATTACTGGTTATATTTGTGTTGTTCTGTAATCTTAATATTTATAAATGCTTCTAGCATTTCCATAATCCATGCAGATTACAATATGCATATACTTCTTCTACCAGTTCACCATCGCAAAGACAAAAATCTGCTACCGGCTCCTGCCCTGGATTTAACTGTTTTCTGTATATTCCTTGATTGGTACTTAATGTAATCCACTCAATGAAATGCTCTTCAAGCATTGGATGTTTTGTCTCTCCGACCACGACATGAACATGACTGCCTTCTATCGTATATACAGGTACATGCTTCTCGACAGCAGCATCTGTCACTCCGGCTTTTAATTCCTGCATAGGTTCTCCGCAACAAATTACAGGTACACCCTTATCCTTTACCTTTTCAACGATGTTTCCACAATGCTTACAAATATAATACCTTACTTCCATGCCTTTCTCTCCTTCCATGTGTAAAATTTATAATTCAATTGTCTCCATAATCTTTTTCAATGAATCTGCAGATTCCTTAAGCTTTAACGCTTCCTCGCCACTTAAATTAATAGGTATATCAGCCTCAATACCATCTGCACCTACAATAGCTGGCATACTTAACGATACTCCGTCAATATCATATACTCCATGAATCATGTGTGATACAGGAAGTATTGATTTTTCATCTCTCATAATCACTTCGCTGATTCTTTTTACAGACATTGCAATTCCGTGCTTTTTGTTTATAATCTCATAAGCACTGTTCTTGACTGCTGTAGCTATTTCTGCCGTGTTTTCCTTGTGCTTGTAATGTCCACGCATTTCACACATTTCACTTAATGGAACACCAGATACATTGGCTGATGACCATGCTACAACTTCGCTGTCTCCATGCTCACCTACTATAAATGCATGAACACTCCTGCTGTCCACAGATAAATGCTCACCAAGCTTATTTCTTAATCTGGCACTATCTAACACAGTACCCGATCCAATAACCCTGTTTTCTGGAAGTCCTGATAACTTTATGGCTACCTGAGTCAGGATATCTACCGGATTCGCAACTACAAGCATGATACCTGCAAAATTTCTCTTTGCTATTTCAGGAATGATTGACTTAAATATTACTACATTTTTATTTACGAGATCAAGCCTTGTCTCTCCCGGTTTCTGTCCCGCTCCGGCAGATATAACAACAATTGCAGCATCATCCACATCATCATAATCTCCGGCATATATTTTCATCGGACTCGCAAATGGAATACCATGGCTGATATCCATCGCTTCTCCTTCTGCCTTGTTCTTATCTGCATCGATAAGGACAATCTCTGTAAACAAGCCACTCTGCATCAGAGCAAATACCGATGCAGAAGCAACAAAGCCACAGCCTATCATTACTGCTTTTTGAATTAATCACTTTCTTCTTCGTAATAATCTCATCTCCTTAATAATTCTCTTCATGTACTTCAAAATAGCTCTGTGGATGATTACATACCGGACATACTTCAGGCGCCTTAGTTCCTACCACAATATGTCCGCAGTTACGGCATTCCCATACCTTAACTTCGCTCTTTTCAAATACCTGTGCAGTTTCAATATTCTTAAGAAGTGCACGATATCTTTCCTCATGGTGCTTCTCAATCTCACCTACTGCCCTGAATTTTGCTGCAAGCTCAGGGAATCCTTCTTCCTCAGCTGTTTTAGCAAAGCCATCATACATATCTGTCCACTCATAATTTTCGCCTTCTGCCGCTGCCGCCAGGTTTTCCTTTGTATCACCAATTCCTGCTAATTCCTTGAACCACATCTTTGCATGTTCTTTCTCATTATCTGCAGTCTTTAAAAACAATGCTGACATCTGCTCGTAACCTTCTTTTTTCGCTACAGAAGCAAAATAGGTATACTTATTTCTTGCCTGTGATTCCCCTGCAAATGCCTCCTGTAAATTCTTCTCTGTCTGTGTTCCTGCATATTTGTTTTCTGCCATCTCTTTTACCTCCGTTTTCTTTACTACTTTTTCAAAATCTGATGCCGGGTGCTTGCACAAAGGACATATAAAGTCATCCGGTAATTCCTCGCCTACATATTCATATCCGCAAATTCTGCAACGCCATATTGTCTGACCGTCCTCTGTTTTTCCAACCTCCTGTGGCTTAGGCTTAATATTATTCTGATAATAATCATATGTTACTGAAGGAACATTGCTTAAAACTTCCATATCGGTTATCTCACCGATAAACATCGTATGTGAACCCAAGTCCTCTGTTTTAGTAACTGTTACAGAAATGTATGCATTTGTACCTTCTGTAATATAATAAATACCATTTGTGCCCCTGGCACACTTTTCAAATGCTTCAAATTTATTGGTATCCCTTCCTGATTGGAAGCCAAAATGTTTGAATAATTCAAACTGTGCCTTCTGACTTAAGACTGATACTGTGAATTTTCCGGTTCTCTGAATCATATCATGCGTGTAATTTGCTTTATTGACGCAGATACTTAACTGGTTTGGTTCTGAAGCTGCCTGAATGGCTGTATTAATAATACATCCATTGTCTTTTTCATCTTCTCTGGCAGTCAGCACAAACAATCCATAACTCAGCTTATACATTGCTTTCCTATCCATTTTTTTCCTCCTTTACCTTCTCCCTGCATTTCAGACAAATGCCTTTAAATGAAATATCATAATCCAAAAAATCAATTCCATGAGTGTTATGAATTCTTTCCAGCAAGTCCGGTATTTCATCCATATCCACATCTGAAACCTCACCGCATTTTATGCATCTGACATGGTAATGATTTTTCAGTGTAAAATCAAACCGGTTCGATCCATTCGGAACTTCAACCTTTCTTAATGCACCTTCCTCTACCAATATATCAAGATTTCTATATACAGTTCCTTTTCCAATTGATGGATATGCTTCTTTTATAAATTCATACACTTCATTTGCCGTAACGTGTCTTCTCATTTCGTATACGGTATTTCTTACGATATCTTTTTGAATGGTATTTCTCCTACTTGTCATTCGCCCTCCTTATTAGGATTAGTTCTTAATAAAGATTATATACCACTATTATCCTGTTGTCAATAAAAATAGTAATAATTCTCATTATTATAAAAACTGCCAAACTGAGCATCTTTTACCTGAATAACTATTTTATTTTGCGTTCAAATACATATTCTGAATCTGAAGATAAATCATACCGAAACGAATATCCGAGTCTGTCAAATTTCTGAATCTCCACCGGATTTTCAATATTATTTTCCGCTATGAATCTGACCATTTCACCACGAGCCATCTTGGCATAGGTACCTTTTGTTACCAATTTATCTCCGGATAACTCACAAAATACAATCGTAATATATCTGTCCTGTGGTGTCAGATACTTTTCTATAGATTTTGAGTATTCTTTTGATGCAAGATTAATGATAATCCTACTGTCATCAATTACTGAGCGGTATAACAATTCTCCCCAGTACTCATACAGATTTTTTGCATCTCCTATTTCAACCTTTGCCTGCATTTCTAACCGATAAGGTGTCACTCCATCCATTGGTTTCAGAACACCATAAAATGCAGATAATATTCTCAAATGGTTTTGTATATACTCAAACTGCCTATCCTCAAACACAGATGGTGCCATATATTGAAAAGCAATTCCTTCATATGATAAAACAGCCGGAGTAAGTATATGGTAAATATCCATGTTTTCCAATCTATAAAAGTTTTGTTCTGCAATTTTGTCATTACATTTCCAGATAGCTTTCAACTCCTCTTTTGACTTATCTTTCAACCAGCTTAATAACTCTGTTGTCTTATCAATAAACTCCGGTAAAGCAACTGGCTCTATACTGTCAGTATCCGTAATCATCTTTTTTGCAGGAGATAGTATAATCTTCATCAATCTAATTCCTTAAGCATATTTTTTGGATCATCTGCCGCTTTGACTTTATCATTGGCTTTGATGATAACCCCCTGCTCATCAATAAGATATGTTGTTCTTACCACACCCATAGAAACTTTTCCATAGTTTTTCTTTTCTTTCCAGACATCATATGCTTCAATAACTTTACGCTCCGGATCTGCTAAAAGCGTAAATGCAAGTCCATATTTTTCTTCAAATCTCTTGTGAGATGCTACAGAATCCTTACTGACTCCGAGAATAACCGCACCTTTTTCCGTAAACTGAGGATAACGCTCTGAAAAGCCACATGCCTGCTTCGTGCATCCTGCAGTATTATCCTTTGGATAAAAATATAAAATCACTTTCCTGCCTGCATAATCACTTAATTTATGCATTTCTCCATTCTGATCCGGCAATTCAAAGTCCGGTGCTTTTGTTCCTGTTTCTAACATATTATTTCTCCACCTCTTTCTTTTCTATCTTTTTTCCTGATTTCTTATTACCAGAAATCATTTTATGACCAGAATAAACTGCCATAATCATACATATCAAAGAGCCAAATGCAAAATATTTGTGGCTTAATTTTGAACCCTTGTATCCTGTGTAAAGAGTACCTATCATTGTAATTAATGTTCCAATTGACCAGTATTTATGTGCTTTCACGCTTTATTCATCTCCTGTATATGAACATATTATATCAAATTTTTTGTAACATGGTCTATATTTTTCTGAATGACACACCTTTCTTATCGTATTGGTTTATTATGATACGATAGTTAGAAATAAATCTCTCACTTAATCTTTAATTCAATTTCCATTCCTTAACCATATCTCTATCGCTTTTTGCCTCTTATCGACTGATTATAGTATACCTTTTTATCTATACTACTCCGATCTTCTGACTTTTCATTTTTCTTCTTCCAACAGTATACCACATTTTTTCGG
Organism: Roseburia sp. 831b; assembly: GCF_001940165.2. NCBI lineage: Bacteria > Bacillati > Bacillota > Clostridia > Lachnospirales > Lachnospiraceae > Roseburia > Roseburia sp. 831b. The sequence continues at coordinate 70,906 of NZ_CP135163.1, forward strand.
GGCTATTCAATTAGATAAATTACATTTTTTCTGACCCAAATTGATAAATACTCTACATTTTTTCCGACCTAATAGGGACGTAAATAAAATTTCAGGCAGGATTATATCCTGCCTGATAAAGTTTATGCGTCTATTTCAATTTAGCTCCATCCTTAAATGCAGCACCGACACGCTCTCCTTCTATAAGTTTTTCTGGAAAAAATCATCCATTTTATCAAATGGAATTGCTTCGAGATTATCATATAAATCTGTGTGAACAGCGCATGGGATGCTCAAAAATTCCTTGTTGGCTGTATATTTACTATCCTTAACCATATTCTCATAAGCATCTTTTCCGAAATAATAGCTATGTGCTTTATCCCCATGCATGATAAGTACGGCACTTCTAATCTCGTTACTGTATTGCAGGATTGGCTGATTCATAAATGATTCACATCCAATGCTGTTCCATCCCTGTTAAAATATAAATGCTGGTATTATGAAACCGCTATGAAAGATGGCAACGAAGACGCTATCAATGCCATGCTGCCAGATAAACTGCCAGAGGATATTCAAAAGTTGTATGATGATAGTTGGAAGTAATACCGATACGCTTTCAAAAATGGTAGAAATTTTACTTTTTGCAACCCATTATACGTTAATGGTTCACACACTCCAGAATCATCCTCTCACACATACCATACCCAAGCTGTGAACTGTTCAAGGAAAGCGTATAATTCCCCGCCATGCCCCATTTCTGCTCCGTATAAAAATTATAATTTGTGCTGCGCCTTTTATCGGTGTCATTCATCATTTTTACAGCATCATCCTCCGAAACACGGTACAACGCGCATATCCGCTTTATTTTTTCCGACATATCGCCATGAATAAATACATTCAGTACATCATCCCTGTCCTTTAAGATAAAGTCAGCATTTCTTCCAATAATAACGCAGCTCTCTTTTGCTGCGATATCCAAAATGACGTTTCGTTGTGCTTCATATACCATATCTTCTATCGATTTTCCGGTGATGTCGCGCCCGGAAAAAGCATATGCAAACAAGCCTTTCTTTGGAGACAATTCAGCGTTTTCTTTAATGTATTCCGGGGAAAAGCCTGACTGCTCTGCAATTTGGGCAATGATGTCTCTGTCGTAATATTTTATGCCAAGCTTCTTTGCCACTTCTTCGCCGATAAAGCGTCCACCGCTTCCAAACTCTCTGCTGATTGTAATAATTCTTTTTGCCATCGTTCCTTCCTCCTTAACGTAAATTTTCCACTTTTTTCTTACGGATTCTCTTTAAAAATACATAACCCACCAGACAAGCCACAAGCTCTGTTACCGGGAAGGCCCACCAAATCAGCGCAACTCCAGCCTGACCATTTCTGACAAACATTGAGAAAACTCCTGCCAGCGGCAATATAATTACAAGCTGTCTAAGCAGTGAAATCACGAGGGACTCGATACCGCCGTCTAATGCCTGATAAATTCCCTGATATGCCACATTGATTCCCGCAAAAATAAAACTGATAGAGATAATTCGCATAGCGCTGATAAAAAATTCTTTTGACTGTCCTGCGTTAAACAGTGTGGCAAAGGCTCCCGGAAAAATTTCTGTGATAAGGATACCGAAAATCATCAGAGCTGCGGTATAGAGCAGTCCATATTTCATACCATCCTTTATCCGTTTTTTATTTCCCATTCCATAGGCAAATGCGATGATTGGTGTAATTGCATCTCGCAGTCCAAAGGCAAGGAACAATACAAACTGTTGGACTTTGTAAAAGAGACCGTATGCTGTCTGAGCCGATGGATTGAATTTTAGGATAAGGTTCATCACATACACCATAATGGACATAAGTGCCTGTGCAATAATGGCCGGAAGCCCAATGGCATAAATTTCCTTGATAATTTTGCCATCCGGCTTCATGTATTTCACATCATGTTCAAACTCCTTATTCAATTTCATATGGAAAAGGAACAATACTACCGCTGATACAACCTGACCGATTACCGTGGCATACGCTGCACCCTCTACTCCCATCTTTGGAACCGGCCCGATACCATAAATCAAAATTGGGTCAAGAATAATATTTATGACCGCACCTGCGACTTGACCGATTGTGGAATAAAGGGAACGACCGGTTGCCTGCAATAATTTTTCAAACAGCGAGAAGAAAATAATCCCAAAAGAAATCACACAGCATATCTTAAGATAGCTTGTTCCCATGGATATAACTTCCGGGTCTGCTGTCTGGGATGCGATGTATGCTTTTACTCCGAAAATTCCAAACAACAGGCACACTGCATAAATAATCCCTCCAAGAAACAGACTGTTTCCTGCAACCTTTGCCGCTTTTTTGCTGTTGCCCTGTCCCAGAGTTCTTGCAAGAAGTGCGTTTGTTCCCACTCCGGTACCGATTCCTACTGCGACCATCAGCATCTGAACCGGAAATACCAGTGTCAGGGCATTCAGCGCTGCCTCACTTCCTTCTCTCATGTTTCCGACGAAGGCACTGTCTACGATATTGTAAACTGCCTGCAATGCCATCGATAAAATCATGGGAATTCCCATTTGAACCATGAGCTTATTTACCGGCATCTCCTTCATTTTGTTACTTTCTGCCATCTTGAATCCTCCTTTTTTGCATAAAAAGAACGAGCAGCAAAACTGGATTTACGCAATTTTGCTACTCGTTCGGGAATTATTATACTTATTAAATTAAAAAAGTCAAACAAAAAAATTACCTTGTTCTTCTACAAAAATACTACAGATTCTTCTTTACATCGTCTTATCGATATGGTATAACAATACCTGTTAAAATTAATTTTCATATTAGCAGAGTAGAAATCTGTGCGTTAAGTGCCATGTGAACAGGGAGTTGTCACACGGACGAAAAGCAAAAGCACTGCTTTTGTTTGCGATACAGGATTCGCATCCCGCTGCTGCATAAGGATATTTACGTCTCCTCTATGCGGTTTTAGGAAACTGCTAAGGAAGGAGGCTTTTTTATGTTAAAATTTAAAGAATTGTATCAACACTCACTTAGGGAATTTCGCAGCACGAAAACGATTGTGCTCTGCGGAATTCTCGCTGCACTTGCCATTGTATTAAGTATGGTTGCAAGTATCCAGCTCGGACCTTATATCAAGATTGGTTTTTCCGGTCTGCCGAACCGCATTGTTGAATTTCTATTCGGTCCAGTGGTCGGATGCCTGTTTGGCGGTGCGCTCGACCTCTTAAAGTATGTCTTAAAGCCGGATGGCCCGTTTTTCTTTGGCTTTACTTTTAATGCCATGCTTTCTGGTCTTATCTACGGCACTCTTCTTTACCGCCGTCCGGTTTCTATCAAACGTATTGTGATTGCTGAGTTTCTCGTCAAACTTGTCATCAACTGTGGACTGAACACACTTTGGCTCTCCATGCTTTACGGAAAAGGTTTTATTGTACTGCTCACTCCACGCGTCATCAAAAATGTAATCATGTTGCCGATTGACAGCTTTATTTTATTTTTTGCGCTGACTTATGCAAGAAAATTTGCGGCAAGGTTTGGATTTTTCACAGTGAAATCCGGGGTAAAAGAATATCTCTAATGGGTACCTCCTTTGTTTTAATGATGTAGTTGGCAAACCATGCATCATTTTAACAGAGGAGGTTCTTCTGTATGCTAAAGCTTGATTACCGCCGCATCAAGCCCTTCTACTTTTCCATCAAATACGCTGTCTGTAATCAAATTGTATTTCTGTGCATACTCATTAAATTCCTTCATCCTGGTGCTGCAATTAAAAATCATGGCAATTGTCTCTTCACCATTTTTTCTAATCATAACAATTGTCTCTTCCTCATCTTTTGCGCTTATCTCAATCAATTCACCTTCTACAACGCAGGTATGTGTTTTTCGAATCTGCAAAAGCTTTTTATACCATTGAAACATCTCTTTGTCCTGGTATTCTCCATCCCAGTACATACCTCGTCTGCAATCCGGATCGTTTGCTCCCGGCATTGCAAACTCATCTCCATAATATACCATAGGCATTCCCGGCAATAACAACTGAAAGGCTGCCGCCAGATGCTGTTTTTTCTTATTATCATTACATAGATGTAAAAATCTTGCTGTATCATGACTGTCAATCAGGTTCCACATAAGAGGATAACATTTTTTATTTAAGCGGCCCTTCAGATAGCCAAGGTTCTGTACAAACTGGCTGACATTAATCCTGGTATCTGCAAGCAGGTCTATCATATTCAGGTAAAATGGGTAATTCATGACAGTATCCCATTCATCTCCCTCAAGGAAATCTCCTGCATAATGCCATATTTCTCCAATTATCAGCATATCCTTCTTTACTGCCTTAATTGCCTTTCGAAAATTTTTCCAGAAAAAATGACTGATTTCATCACCTACGTCCATTCTCCATCCATCAATGTCGCATTCCTTAATCCAATAACAAGCAACATCTGTAATGTATTTTTCGACCTCAGGATTCTTCAGATTCAGCTTTGGCATTCCGCCATAATAACCAAAACATTTGAAGTTTGGAATCTCTCCCATTTCATCTTTAGGCGGCAGTTCATCAATAAAATACCAATCCAGATATCTGGATTTTTCGCCCTTTTCCAGAATATCCTGAAATGCAAAAAAATCTCTTCCTGTATGATTGTATACCGCATCCAGAACTACTTTCATTCCACGCTCATGTGCTTTTTGTACCAGCTCCCTAAGATCCTCTGTTGTTCCAAAGGAAGGATCAACCTGATAATAATCAATGGTATCGTACTTATGGCACGAATTTGATTTAAAGATAGGTGTCATATACAAGATGTCAATTCCCAGGTTCTCAATATAATCCAGATGTTCAATAATTCCTCTGAGATTGCCATGTAAATCGTCCATATGTGTAATCGGTGCTTTATACCACAGCTCCTTGTCTACTGGCTGAGACGCTGCAAAACGGGATGGAAAAATCTGATATACCACCTTGTTGGCTGCCCACTGTGGCACCTCAAACATCTCTTCCTCCCTAAGGTTCTGCGGACAGTCAAACATCCTGTCCCTGTTTGTAATACAGTCCTTATTAAATTCATAATTGCCGTAATATACCTTCTCTCCATGTGTGTCTATAAATTCAAAGAAATAGCGCAGACATATCAAATGCATCTGAAGCTGTGCTTCATAATAATCGTGGAACTGCGAAGTGGCAACCTTCTTCATAGAAATCGTCTTTCGCGTATCCTTGCGCTCCATTGGTATATACTTGTCCTCATAGTGAAGGATTATCTCCTTCATATCATCCTTTTTTACCTGCACACGGATCACGAATACATCCTTATCAATCGCATAGCAGAACCTTTTATCCATATCATGAAAAATTGCTGAATACTCCATAAATTTTCCCCTTTACTTATTTCGTTTTTTTGTATTTTAACGCACTTTTTCAAACAATTCTAACACTATATCCCTGATTTTTATAACTTTTTCTACCTTCAACCCTATATTTCCAAAGAAATAAGGATGGCTGCAGCCATCCTTAAATATTTTTCTTTAATGTTCCAATATATTCTCCGTTACAATACACAAACGGTCCAATTTCTCCTTCTTCGCCGAAATATTCTGGTCTCAATGACAGAATATGAAGCAGCTCATCCATATTATGCACCTTTGTTGCCTGATATGGCTGTTCAAATGCAATTTTTTCTACAAATAAATAGTAGTCACTGTATTTTATAAGAATACCGGTGTGACCTACGAAAACAACATCCGAATCCGGGTCATATATTGCTATGCTGAGAAGAGATATTCTATCACTATCTATTTGAAATCCATAATGCTGCCAGTTGTCGGAAAATGTGGTTTCCGGATGGTTTTCATCCGTAAGACTCTTTTCGCCATAGAGTGTAGTAAACATATCTCTATTTTCTTTTATAATCTCATATCTATCCACATTATCTATCGCTTCTGTATCAAACATTAAATAGCTGCCATTATAGCTGCTTTCCATCGTTTCTGCATGAAGCAGCCCATCCAGCAAAAGAAAAGCTGTCATTCTGCAGTTACTGTCTGAATAATCATGATTCTGTTCCCAGCCATCCATACATTTTCCTGTATCTGCCCTCATTTTTTCAGGATTAGACCACGCATCCTCCAGCTTTGCATTACTCCCTGCAGAAGCTGCAAAATCAACTACCCACTCCTGGAACACATCTACATTAGAGGCTCCCGCATCTTCCATTTCCCTGCAGACCTCTTTAATGGTATCGTTTCCGCCCATATAAGTGGCAACAGGTATCTTCTGTTTCTGTGCTGCTGTACATGCACTTAGCATCATACTGCATAAGAGCATAACAATAGCGGATAATTGAATTATTGTTTTGATTTTATTTTGTCTTTTCAATAGATATTATCTCTCCCTCAAACGGATCTACCTCAGAAATTGTTCCTGTATATTTAACAGTCACGGTATCTCCGTCGCTGATATTTTCTAAGCCTTCTGGCTTTTCTTCAAAAGTAAAACTATACGGTGTGTCATTTTCATCTGTGACAACAAACATAAAATCTTTTATCTCATCAATCGTTCCTGTCAATTCCTTTTCTTCTGCTGTTCCTTCCTGTTTCCCGGTCTCACTATTACCCGTTGCAGCACTATCCTGCTTGGGTTCTGTCTGACCACAGCCACCTAATAATCCCATGCAAAGCATCATTCCCATTACAATTACAATTAATTTCTTTTTCATTATCAATATACCTCTTTTCTTTCTTATTAGCAGTCGTTTGGCTACCCTTTAACAGATTACCCTACTATTGGATATATGTAAATAGTATGGTTTCAACCAAAAAAAGTATACCCAAATTATAACACAGCAAAACGATACGCACTTTTTTTCCTTAATGCAATACGATACTCTCGTTGTATTTCCTCCGCAGCTTTTCTCATGTTCTTTAAATGTGGAACGCATAAATCTCTTCCGGCCACTCATCTCCCTCATTTAACCCCTGCATCAATAACCAATTATCTGGCATTTCAAAGGAAATGATTTCTCCTATCTCATTTTCCAAGGTAACGAGCGCCATAAGCGGTTCGCCCGGCAAGCGCTCCTCGCATCCATAATCCACTTCGTCAATTCTTTGTATCGTCCACATCTCAAATCTCCCCTTATTTTTCTTTTATAAGCGGCTTTCCTGCCTAAACTTCTTACAGCTATAAGAAAATCCTATCACTGCAACCAGGCAAAAGACTGCTCCTGCTATCATGGCGTGACTGACACTCTCATCCGCTAATTTCCCAAAAATCAAGTTCGTTGCAATTGCAACACCATCCATCATAACAGCGTTAATGCTAAGCGCTGTGGCCCGGTTTTCGTGATGTACCTGCTCATTTTCCAAAAGGCTTACAAGCGGCAGCATCAAAGAAAATGCTACACGGACGCAAATAATAGCAAGTACCGATACCATTGCATTTGTAGAAAAAGCCAAAAACAGGCAGCACACCAGTCCTAATCCAAGTAACAGCACACCCGTTTTTCTTTTTCCAAGGCGCACGGTCAGCTTGTCAGACCAGGCTCCCGTCAATCCTGCAACCGTCATTACCGCGTATGCCCACCCTATTGCGTTATCCGTCATTCCACAACGAACATATTGCAGCTGATTCAAAAATACGGTAATGGTCTGCTGCATCTCACTAAACAGTGCAACCGAAACCAGAAAACACAACAATTCTTTTCGCCCAATCGTTTCTTTTAAGATCTGCCAGAATTCAATGACCGAACTTTTTTCCTCTTTCTCCGGTTCTTTTACCTCATCCAAAAACAGGCAAAAAATAGTGGCGATTCCATACACAACCGCTGTTAAAAGTGCACTTAAGCGGTAATTTCCACTTAAAAACAGGCTGTACACACCAGCTGCAATCAGCATACCTGCCGTTCCTATGCTGCTGTATATTCCAAAAATTCTCTGTACTTTTGCTTCCTCACTGGATAAATAGAGAATACTTTCATCTACTCCCGACAATCCTGCTATTACAATACTTAAAAGAATCCGTTCCAGCAAAAACATGCCAAATCCATTTGCCTCGTAAAACACTACTTTTGACAGAAAATAAAGCAGACAGCAGATAACCATCGTATGCTTATACCCTATCTTTTCCGCAATTATGCCCCATGGGAGCTCTAACAGCACACTTAGTGCAAGCGAAATGCTTTCCATTAATGTTATCTGGAATACACTGATTCCAGCAGCCTGACGGTACAACGTCGCAACCGCACTGTAAAAAACCATACCCTGCAAAAAGGAGATGGCATACATAATTCCTATATTCTTTTTTCTTATCATCACGTTTCGTTCCTTTCAAATTGTACACAAAGAAAGCTAAGAACTTTTCACTCTATTTGTGAATATCTTAACAATCCTACCGCTTCTCATTCTGCTTTCTTTTACAATTTAAATGGGACGATTCATGACGTTTCCTTTCCAAAACAAAAGAGGACAAATTCCTCATAGATATATTTATTTTATGACAAACCTGTCCTCTTTTCAAGTTTTTTCGTTCTATTTTGATGTAATCGATGTTCTACTCTTCCTCTGTATCTTCGGATTCCTCTAAATAATCACCGGAAAAGGTTACTCCATCGCTCTCAGATACTCCTGTATCGCTCTGAATTTTCTTACTGAGTTCCTGAATCGTTTCAGATACCTCATAATCTGTATCACCAAACAAATAAGAATGTAGTTGTATGACGTTGCTCTCCAATGTAGTCGGTACAACCACCTGACCTTTTTTGCCCAAGGTCATCGGATAATGGGAAAATGGGAATCCAGACGAATCTGCAAGCTGATACTGCGCAATTCCTGCCGCAAGCTCTAAAATATCGGCGGAAGAATAACTTGTACTGATGTCGTCCATCACCGCATCTACAATCTTATTAATTGTAAAAATATCGGATTTCTTCGCTTTTTCAAACATCAATGAAAGCACGGTTCTTTGTCTTTGTGCACGCTTAAAGTCATCTCCTACGGTATTGCGCACCCTGCAATATGCCGTTGCCTGAATCCCATCTAAAGTGCGGGTTCCACCCGATACATAACTAGATTTTTTGCCGGTTACCTTCATCAGCTCGTCAATGTATACCTTCATGTTCTCGGCTTCCTGGTTGGTAAGCTCAATTTCAATGCCGCCTAACAAGTCTACCACTTCCGATAATGCATTAAAATCGACTGCAACATAATCCTTGATATTCAAATCAAGGTTCTGGTTCATCATCGCAATCGCATACTCAGGTCCGCCCTTTGCGTAAGCTGCATTACACTTTTGGAAGGAGTTATCATAAACATTCAGATAAGAATCCCGGTATAACGAAACAAGCTTCACTTCTTTGGTGTCATTATTGATGCTTACAATCATGATACTGTCACTGTTTCCAGACTTGTAGCTTCCATTCGAGCGGTTATCCAGACCAAACAGCGCAATGTTTGTATATCCGTCTAAAATATCCTGTGTCTCTTCATCCAATTCATTAATCGACAATTCCTCTTCCGCAATCTCTCCGGTGTGTTCCATCTTATTCAGTTTCTGTTCTACAAACAACGCAGGAACTGCAATGATAATCACCACAATTGCAAGTACAATCCCCAGACAAACCCATTTCTTTTTCTTCATATCAGGCCCCTTTCTCTGCGATACCCTATCCGGCATGATTTTTTTTGATATCGCGCGTATAAAATTGAATCTGTTCGTAAATCTTCCTTGGTTCAATCGGCTTTGCAAGATGTGCATTCATTCCTGCCTCCAAGGATTTTTTGACATCCTCCTCATAGGCATTCGCCGACATTGCAATAATTGGAATCTGCGTGGCATCCTCTCTGTCTAAGGCACGGATGCGCCTTGTTGCCTCCAGCCCGTCCATCTCCGGCATTCTGATATCCATTAAGATAACATCATAAGTTCCCGGTTTTGACTGCTGGAACAATGTCACGCCCTCTTTTCCATCCTTTGCCCACGTTACAACCGCTTTTTGCTGCTCTAACAGCTTCGTTGCAATCTTGGCATTTAGCGGATGATCCTCACACAAAAGAATCTGGAATCCCGGTCTTAAAACTTCCGGCGGCTCTGTTCTCTTTGCCGCTTTTGGTGCTGGTGTAATGCTTATTTCTTCCTTTTTCTTCTTCACAAGTGGCATATTTAAGAACAACGTAATCGTTGTGCCACATCCTTTTTTACTGGAAATGGAAATCGTTCCTCCCATCATTTCAATCAGCTGTTTTGCGATTGGAAGCCCCAGTCCGGTTCCCATTGTATAATCTTCGTTTGTGTTTTCCTGCTTGAACGGTTCTAAGATATGTGGTAAAAAGTCTTTGCTGATTCCAATTCCAGTATCACGCACAATAAACTTGTTGCGTATCATTTCGTCTGTCTGTTCCACACGCTCCATGATGAATTCAATCTTTCCACCCTGCGGTGTGAATTTTACCGCATTGTTGAGCAGATTAATAAAAATCTGTTTGACTCTTTGCTCATCAATCATCATCTGGTACCATTCCGGTTCTTTCTTTTCAAAATGGAACTCTAAATGTTTCTCTGCAATCAACGGCTGCATCATATTGATAATCGAATCAAATACACCTTTTTCATCACATTCATGCGGATTGATGGTCAGATTTCCGCTTTCAATCTTATTGACATCCAACACATCGTTAATGAGCTGCAATAAAAATTCGCTCGACTCCTGCAATTGTGGAATATACCCTTTTAAGGTATCCATATTCTGCTCTTTTTCCATCAGATAGGACAGTCCTAAAATCACATTCATCGGCGTTCTCATATCGTGGCTCATTCTGGATAAAAAGGAACTTTGCGCCGTTTTTGCACGTTCCAGCTCAATATTTTTCTTTTTCATCCGGCTCGAATAGAAAAGTACTACCAGACAGACTCCGATTGCCGCAATAAAAAGTGCAATCACAACAATAAAAACCTGGGGTTTCTCATAAAACAGTGTCTCAAAATCCAATGCCGGGCTGGTATTTGCTGCCCCTTGAAAAATTGCATCGATATCTTCATCTGAAATGCTTTGAATTCCTTTTCCAATAATTGATTTTAAACAGCCATCCGTTTTGTTAGACATTCCTAACCCCAACTGGTACTGCATCGACGGAATCAGAATATATTTCAAAGAAATATATTTTCCACGATTCTGGAATGCTGTCGAGGTAAAATAATTCATAAATGTACAGTCGGCTTTTCCATCCAATACAGCCTCCAGGGCATCCTCTGCATTGTCATATTCGTCATAGGAAACGGTATCCCCATATATCTTGTATATCTGCTTCTCCAGATAGGGCTGGCCGTACACCGCAATTCTTTTGATATCAGATGAATTGTGATTCTCATTCACCACACGGTAGACATTCATCTCGTTTACCACATCCGATAATTCTACGTTCCACTGATTCGCAAATACAAAATCGTACGGGAAATCGACAATCATATCCGTCTCCCCTGATTTGATGGCATTTAGCGCATCCGTGTAACTTGGATAAGCGACAAACCGAAACTGCAATCCGGTCGCTTCCGAAATCCTGTCGTAGATATCGACCAATGAGCCACTGCAGTTTCCTTTTTCATCAAAGGAAATCATCGGATACCAGGAACCTCCCACGGCAACCGTTATAACCGAATTTTCCTTTAAAAATTCTTTTTCCTGACTGGACAGTACAACCGTCTGTTCTTCCTGTCTGGACTGATAATGACGCTCCATCTCCTGCTGGAAATTCGGCATATCAATCTTGATTCGCGTCATCGCATCGTTTAACTCTTCTAAGACATCTTCTTCGTCCTTTGGCACCGCAAAATAGTAGTCCATCGGTGCAAACTCGGCGACAATCCGGCTTCCATCGCCATAACTGCTTGAGACAACCCTTGCATCAATGATACCATTTTTCAATGCCTGTGTCATCTCATCCCCTGTATCAAAATAGAAAATCTGCGGATGCAGGTCATGTTCTTTACAAAAATCGTCAAAATATCCCCTGAAAATACTGGTGGAAAGAATTCCTACTTTCATATTCTGAAACGACTCATAGTCATTGTATGCATAATCAGTATTGTCCTGATCAACTAAAATACAACCGTAGTTGGTTCCTGAGGCGTAATCGGAAAAACCAAGTGTCTGCTCCCTGTACGATGTTTTGGAAACATTGTTCATCAGGTCAAGCTCACCATTTTCAAGCATTTCCACGCCCTCTGCAAACTCCACCGGAACAAATTCATATTTCCATCCTGTGTACTGCTGAATTGCCATCAGATACTCATAACTGCATCCGCTGTAAGTCTGTGTTTTCTCATCATAATCCTGAAAGCCGGGTGCTATGTAATATCCTACACGGATTACTTTTTGTTCCTGCCCCGCTTCTGTTGCCTCCTGCGCCATTGTGGTAACCGGGTACGCAAAAAAGCTGCACAGCATCATAATCAATATGACGGTTGCAGCTTTTCTAAGCCATGCCTTTTTTCCCTGGTATGATTTATTCTTTAATACTCTCATCGCTCTATCCTCAAACATTCTTAAAAAGATGAAATCTGTCTTTTTTGATATTTCCTTTTATCGTACTTTATCTTACTTCATCCTTCTTCAAAATTCTAGAATATTGGCGAAAATAGGCATCTTATATACAATTTTTTCTAAGAATTGAAATCAATCTTGATTCCTTTTAAGTCTTCTTCGAGCATATCGTTCTCTTCTAGAATCTTTTGAATACTTCTTTGTGCCTGGACAACGTTGCTGTTTGACTGCTCACTTTGTGTCATGTGCGTCTCTAACTTTTCTACTTCTGCCTGACCCTTTAAAAGTTTTTCCTGCTCTTTGCGCTTTTCTTTGGCATCTTCTAGGCGCTTATCCTGTTCTTCTTTCTCTTTTTCCTTCTCCTCTGCCTTTTCTTCACTCTCCTGGACTTTATCATCCACATTCTCTTTTACCTGATTGATGAGAAGTCCTAATATTTCTTTGTTAGAGGCATCTAACAGCTGCTCTGCAGAATCGTTTGCTTTTAACATATCCTGGGATTTTAACTCATCGATTCTTGCGTCCGCTATGGAGCCTCCTAAAGAACGTGCTTCGCGCTCATTTAACTCCGACAGCTGTTTTAATTCGATTGCTCCCGCGTTAAGCGCCAATGCTTTCTTTTGATATTCTGTACGAGGTGTGTTCTGTAATTCCTTTAACCGCTCCACCTCTTCCTTGGTAAACGGTTTGTCGCACACACCACCTTGATAATCCTGGAATTTTTCTAAAAGCTCAGTGTCCTTTTGCTCTTTTGAATCTTTATCAATCCCATATTCCTCCATCAGCATCTCTTTTTTCTCTTCAATATCACTTAAATAGTCTTGTGCTTCAAGATTTTCCTGAATCTTGGTATCCCGCAAATTCTTCCAGTCACGAATCTGCTTGTCTCTCTTATTATCCTTTTCCCAGGCACTCTGAATCAGATTCATTGCCTGATTTCTTGCATTTTTCCGTTTCTGCTCAATCAGATCATCCTGTCCGAGTGTAAGGCTGCCTCCGTAGATGGTATTGGTTTCTTTCTTCTCCGTTGACTCGGTCTTTGTGCTTTGGCTTTGGTTTACATAATTCTGTGTTGTACTAGCTCCATACTCCTGAATTTTGCTCATATTCATACCTGTACCTTTCATAACTGTGTGAAAACCTGTTTCTCACTTTTCCCCGTGTTCCTTTTCCATGAACTGCTTTTTGAAAAAGGGAGTTGTAATGCATCTTCTTGTCTTACAGCTCCCTTGTGTCCTATTTGTTTAATTTTGCTCTCTCATCGAGAATCCAGTTTGCAAACTGCTCCATTCCCTCTCCGGTCTTTGCGCTGATTGGCATAATCTTCGCATCTGGATTCAGTTTTAAAATGTGGCTGGATGCCTTCTCTAGATCAAAATCAAAGTATTCTAATGTATCCATTTTGTTGATTAAAATCACATCACATTTGGAAAACATGAGTGGATACTTCAATGGTTTGTCGTCCCCTTCCGGAACGGATAAAATCATCACATTCTTGTGTGCTCCGGTATCAAATTCTGCCGGGCAGACAAGGTTTCCAATGTTCTCTAAAATAAGAACATCCAAATTCTCCACACCGAACTCTTTAATTGCATTTGCCGTCATCTCCGCATCGATATGGCACAATCCGCCATTGTGAATCTGCAAGGAGCGAACGCCGGTCGCATCTGCAACGCGCTGTGCATCAATGGTGGACTGGATATCAACGTCCATCTCTCCGATACGCACTTTATCCTTCATCATGTTAATCAGCTTTGATAACATTGTGGTCTTTCCGCTTCCCGGTGAAGACATCACATTCATGAAAAAGATTCCTTTTGCTGCAAGGTCTTTTCTTGTCTGTTCCGCCTGATCTTCATTCTTCGCATAAATATTTTCATTTAGCTTAATAATCTTTACTTCTGCCATGTTATACTCCATTCTTATCCGTTTCATATTTGTGCATTGGCACAAATTTGTGTGAAATGATTCACACGCTTCCCTCATGTTTATTATAAAGAACTTTCGAAAAAAAAACAACTTTAATTCTCCAGATACTGCTCGAATTCTTCCACCGGAACCGGACGGTTTAACAGGTAGCCCTGATAGTAGTCACAATGCATATCGGCAAGAATCGCCGCCTGTTTTAGGTCTTCGACTCCTTCTGCAATACATTTTTTGCCAATTTCATGACAAAGGGCAATAATATAGCGAATCAGTGCCGCACCTTCCTTTTCCTCAATCTGTAACACAAGGCTGCGGTCAATTTTTACAGTGTCAACGCCGCGCATCGTTACCATTTTAAGTGAAGAATACTCACTTCCCATATCATCCAGTGACACACCAAAGCCAAGTTCTGAAAGCGTAGAAACAATCTCTAACATCTTTCTGTTATCCTTGGTGTCTGTTGATTCTGTAATCTCAAATTCAATGCATGCACGGTCTGCCTGATACTTATCACAAATCTTTAAAATATGGTCTAAAAAGTTTGTCTCGGCTAGCGAGACACGCGACATATTAACCGATATCTTAATCTTTCGCCTTCCCTGCTCGTCCCATTTTTGCAAAAGCTTGCACACTTCTTCTAATACGAAAAAGTCAACCTTGGATATCAGCATCTCTTTTTCTAAAATCGGGACAAATTCAAACGGTGGCACTACTCTGCCATCTTTTCCAATCTTTCGAATCAGTGCCTCTGCCCCGATTACCTCTGTGGAGTTCATAGCTGCTTTTGGCTGCAAATATACCACGAACGCTCCTTTTTCCATCTCTTCCAATAATTCTTTTAAGATTCTTGGACGGTGCTTGGACTCTAAGTTACTGCTTTCTATATAATAGCGCTGCTTTTGGATAATCATAAGCTGTTCCGTCTGATAGATTGCCTGCTTTAAGTCAAGTACTGTCGTCTCCCATTTATAGCCAACAGATGCGGTGTGATTCTCATCGACCTCACGCATGAATTCTTTTACCGTCTCCTCGAAGTCTGTCACCTCGACATTTTCACGGATGACCACAAACTCATCTCCACTGATCCGATAAATCTCTTCCTGCTTAAAATGATTCCGCAGCATCTCTGCAAAAGAAACGATCAGGCTGTCCCCAAACAGATGACCAAATTCATCGTTTGCTGCTTTTAATCCATTGATATCTGCAAATAAAAAACCGGTCTGATATTTCATGACGAATTTATTTTTTTCCAGATAGTTGTTGTATGAATAACGGTTGTAAAGACCGGTTAACGGGTCATATTTACTGATGATTTCCAACTCTTTTTGTTTGTCTAAAAGCTGTTTTTCATATAATACCTGGCTTGTATTATCCATAAATAAGGTAAAGTAAATCTTCGTATGTTCGTCTAAGTCCCGACAGGAACACAGCGCATTCATCCACTTTGTATTCTCGCCGGATGTCCCTCTTAAACGAAAAACTCTCTGGGAATATCCTGTCTTTACGGCTTCCTCCACCAGTTCTTTTACAATCGGAACATCCTCGTCGGTTGAAAAAGCGTATAGATTGGCAGAAAACGCCTTGTATAAGGTCTCTTTACTCCATTTTGCCTCATCTCTTGTCTCCACGTAATTGTGCACCTGATTGGCAAAATCTAATAATCTGTCATTGATTGCAAGAATGTCTACCTTACCGTCCGTTATTGTATACACAAGCGTTCCTATCGGCAGGGATTCGACAAAATCCTGATATGCAGCTACATCTAACATACTGTTCTGATTCAAATTTTCCCTCATCTGGCACCCATCTCCTAAAACATAGTCTTATGTTTATTATAATCGGTTTGATTTTCCAAAACAACAACCCAATCTTCCAAAACAGGTGCAGATTTCTGATATTTTACCAGCCCATCACGGTCTGGATGTTGCGTGCGACAGCTTTTGCCACCTTCTGATGCGTACGGGCTGTCGGATGATTATCCGTCACTCTTCCGTCTTCCTCACTTTGTTCCTTTAATGGGAATACATGAATGTGCATATCGTCGTATTTTTGCATATATTCTGTTACCGCGGCCGCTACCGATGGGTAAATGCGTTCCCCCATCACACCGACGGTGCAAAAAATCTCAGCTTTCTTATTGTGTTTTCTTATCTTTGTTAAAAATTTAACGTATTCGTTGCAAAACTCCTGCTGTCTGCCCGCATCATCCTTGCAATAGCTGTCATCATTGGTTCCTAAATTAACCACAATGACGTCTGGACAAAACCTTGAAAAATTCCATTCCTGTTGCTCAAGCTTACAGGTGCCAAACGGATGTGCATAGGAAAATGCCACTTTTTCATAGTAGGCCGGTACAAGCTGATGGCTGCATCTTTCGTCTGTGTCAGTATAGCCCGACAACACCCCATAGCCGCTATACGAAACCATGCTGTAATCTGCGTCAAGAAGCCTTGCCGCCCGATACGCATACGCCTTCGTCACATCCTCGGTATCGGTTGCAAACACCGTGTCCGGCTCTTCTAAATCAACGCCGTATCCACAGGTAATGGAATCTCCAATAAACTCTATTTTTCGCTTTTTATCCGGTAATGGATGAATTCCATCGACCGTATCTGCCTCAATCTCTTCGATTCCAACGGTCGACATTGCAGCCTCTGAAATCTTAACGACTTCAACGGTAACCTCTTTTACTGTCTCACTCTCCCAGACAGTAACTGCTTTCTGTTCCTCTTTCATCATGAAATCAAACGTTTGTTCCCCGTTGACGAAAATCGCAACTCTGGCTTTTCCCTCCGTCTCGTTTCCAAACGTACTGTCATCTCCTCTGAAATGAAGAACTGCCTTTGTTCCCTGAAACGTAAACCCAATTCCGGTACCGGATAATGCACACCATAAAACGCCCCCGTTTTCCAATGTACGTCCATACATTTTTACATTTTTTTCACTAACCTTGTAATTCATTTTTTCTCCCCACGCCCATTTTTTGGCTCTCACTAAATTTTATAAAATCCCGTCTTTACCCTAATCTATCATAAACAAGAAAGAGAACGGCTCTTCTTTTGTCTGCAAAAACTGCATCAACAAATATCCTGCTCGAAGTGATAATTTTTCCTCACGCAAAATACGAAGCGCTTCCTTCTTATCGACAAGGCAAACCTCGATGTCCTCCGTATCTTCCTGCTCTTTCTCACAAGAATCGGTTGACACCGTCCCAAACACGGTACTGTCTAGCTCATCCGAAAAGCCCTGCGCAAGATAAAAAGGTTTTCGAAAGGCTTCTTCTCCACCCTCATAAACTTTCATTGTAAAACCGGTTTCTTCCTTCATTTCCCTGATTGCTGCCTGCGCATCCGTCTCACCTTCCTCGATGAGTCCCGCCGGAAGTTCATAGAGGTATTCGTCCATTGGATAACGATACTGGCGTATCATAACCAAGCGGTATGGCTTTTCTTCTGTCACTGCGTAGATTGCCATACCGCTTGCCTGATTCGAGTGTGTATGTAATTTAATGTCTTTTTCCCCTTCCCTGGACGAAAAATAATAATGAAATGGCTGCCCTGACTTTGTCAGCGCATCCATTTCATAAAGGTTTAAATACGGATTTTCCGTCAATTTTCGAACTGCTGTATATTTTTTCTGATTCATACATATGCTCCTTCTCTTAACTTCTTCCGCAAATCATATTCTGTTATGCATCAAATAAACCTAAAATAGCGATACCCACAACTACAACTGCAATTGAAAGGTAATGTTTGAACGACAGCTTTTCTTTTAAGAAAATTCTGCTCCAGATGACACTCGCCACACAATATGCTGAGATAATCGGTGCTGCAAACATGACATGTGCCTCGTCTCCAATCGCGTAGATATAGGCAAACTGTCCGGCTGTCTCACATACAGCTCCGATGTACTTTGGAGCCTCCATCTTTGGTACAAGACGGTCTTTTTTGATAATTACAACATAGATGAAGCAGACAATGCCGCAGAATAAAAATGTCAACTCATACGCAGCATTTGCAGAATCCTCATTTAAGGTACGAAGTACCAGGGAATCTGCGAATGTTCCCAGTGCATCTAACAGACAATAAATAATTGGCAACGCCAGCGCCAGCATGGATTTTGCATACCTGAAATTGGATTTCTCCTGTCTGGCTGCACGAAGTTCGTCATCTTCATGTGCCTCAACCACACCAAGTGCAACAACACCGATGCAAACGCAGGCAACTGCGACTAACTGCCAGCCATTTACAGCACCAATTCCTCCTGTAATCAGGCAAAGCACTGCAACCAGCGCACCGGATGAATTACAAATCGGGGATGAGATGGATAACTCAATATAACGAAGTCCCACATATCCGATTGTCATAGATAAAATATAAAGAATCGATACCGGCAGGTAAGTTAAGATAATTTTCCACGAAATTACGGTTCCTCCGATAAAGATTTCATAACCTGCGTGAAGTCCCATGACAACACCAACGGCAATTACCATTTTTAAATGCGCATATTTATCTCTGCCGTCTCTGCATCCAATCTTGGAAAAAAGATCCGAACCGCTCCAGCAAAGTAATGCTATGATGGAAAGCCAAAACCACATTTTTCTTATTCTCCTTTGTCCTTTTGAACATGAATGTCCATACTTCCTGACCGAAAGCCTTCTAAGTCAAGAGCAATATAAGAATACCCTAAACCTTTTAAATAGTCCACAATTTCTTCCCGATTTTCCATGATTTTATCGAAATATTTCGTATCGACTTCAATTCTTGCGGTATCCCCCTGCACACGGATTCTGACATTGTAAAGGTCATATTTTTTCAAAAAATTTTCTCCCTTATCTACATGCTCCATATCCTCCAGGGTAAGTGTTGTGCCGTACGGGAAGCGTGTTGCAAGGCAAGGTGCAGACGGACGCGATGCTACTGATATCTGCTCCTTGGCTGCAAGCTTTCTGACATCTTCCTTGGAAAACTCTGCCAAACGCAGTGGACTCTTTACCCCAAGCTCCTCAAGTGCTTTTAAACCTGGACGATATACTTTTAAATCATCGGTATTCGTTCCATCGTAAATAATTGCTGCCCCTAATTCCTTTGCCATATTTTGTATCCCGGTAAACAAAAATTTCTTGCATCTGTAACAACGGTCAACCGGATTTTCTGTGATATCGGCATCTGCTAACTCATTAATCTGTAAAACCTTATGGTCCGCTCCCATCTCTTTTGCAACTTTTTTTGCAACCGCAAGGTCATTCATGGGATGCAGTTCTGTGTTCGCTGTAATCGCATACACTTTTGTTCCATGTTTCTTCGCATGCGCTACCGTTGTCTTTAACAAGACACTGCTGTCCACTCCACCGGAAAATGCAATCACAATATCGTTTTTCGTATCTTCCTCTATAATTTCCTGTAATTTCTGATATTTTTCTTCAAATAACATTCTAGTTTTCCCCTTCTGCTAATCGATTGATTTGTGTTGCCATATAGCCTGCGCCATAGCCATTGTCAATATTGACAACCGCAATTCCGTTTGCGCAGGAGTTAATCATGGTAAGAAGTGCGGACAATCCATGCATGCTTGCACCGTAGCCAACAGATGTCGGGACTGCAATTACAGGATTTTTCACCAGTCCTCCAATCACACTTGCAAGCGCTCCTTCCATCCCTGCAACAGCAACCACACAGTTTGCCTCCTGAATGGCATCCATTTTGGCAAGAAGCCGGTGTAGTCCACTGACTCCAACGTCAAAGATACGCTCCACGTTTGTGCCAAAATATTCTGCGGTCTGTGCCGCTTCCTCTGCCACTGGAATATCTGCGGTTCCGGCTGTACATACTGCAATTTTTCCAATCCTTTTCTTATCCGGTTTTTCAATTTTTAAAATATGGGAAACCTCGTCATACGTTACCTCTGGCAAGACTTCGCGAATCCGTTCGTACTGGTGTTCGTTCGCTCTTGTTCCAAACACCTCGCCGTTGTCCTGATATAACCTGCGATAAATCTCTACCAGATACTTGTCTGCCTTCCCACTGCAAAAAACAACCTCCGCAAAACCGGAACGAACCTCCCGGTGTGAATCAAGCTTCGCATAGTTACCCAGTTCCTCGTAAGGCTCCTTTTTTAGAAATTTTTCGGCCTCCTCAATCGAGATTCCGCCGTATTTTACCATCTCAAGAATTTTTCTTGTATCCATTTATCATCACCTATCCATTTTATTGTTTCTTTCTATCGTCAACTTTATGGTTTTCCAAAACACATTTTCTTCCCATGCCCGATGAATCCCTGATATTATAATACCCAAACTTTACGTCAGGTCAAGATACTTAGTGCAAGAAAAAACATTCCATAATAATACGTTGCAAGATTCCATCCGTGTGTCGACCACGGCCTTGTTTTTGCAAAATACAAAAACAAAATCAAAAAATCCGATATCAGAAAAAAACATGAGCCAAGTGCAAGGCAAGCTGTCATTTTCTGTGGCATTTTCCAAAAAATATGCATGCTTTTTACGAAAAACATTGCCACGAAAAAAGAATACAGATAGACGTATGGCTTCATTTTTCCAAGCAGCAACTGTTTTCGGATTGTGATGCCCATCGTGCCTAAGACCGCTAACATTGGAACCACTACGTCAAGAATCCCAAGTGGCTGCAATGTCACAAGTGCTGCCAAAAACGAAAGATGTCCGAGTAAAAAGAGAAAAAGACCGGCTAAAAAGAACGGCTTCTTCCTTCTCACATTATAGATGCCAAGGCACACGTCTCCGAGAAAACAAAAAAGAAATCCCGGCAATATGTGAAAGAACCAAGCATTTTTTCCGCTTTTTTGCCAAAACAAAACCGCAATCCCAAGAAACGCCGTACTCGCTACAATCTTGGCAAAGACAAAATAGTTGCGTGCCGGCTTATAAATTAATGTCGTTAAAAGTGCTGCTATTATAAGTGTATCTAATGTAAATACGCTCCACATTGAAATCACCTTATCCTTCTATCGTTGTCCCAAATATCATCTACTACATCCTTACCTGCAAAACCCCTTCCAGACACCGGAACCACAGTTCATCCCGGTCTCCACAGTACTCTCCATCCGCATGTACCACCATTTTCCGCTGAATCCGAAGGTGTAATTCCATTCCCTGCAAAATCCGGAAGCCTTTTATGTTTTCCTGTTTTCCCAGGACAAGAAGCGGCAACAGGAAAAATGTTTTCCATTTCGGGATTCCGCAAATGCAGCAAAAAGAAAGTTTTCCATCCTCTGCGTTTGCACCTGGAACCATCGGCACTCCGCCACCTTCATATTTTAAGTTCATAGCAACAGTACAAATCATCCGGTCTGTCTGAAAATGCTCCCCTTCGTCCGTTTCTACTTCAATTGTAGTTGTTTTCATCGCAAACAGCGTTTTCACGGTCAGTAAAACATATGTAAGTTTTCCCAGATGAAGCACGTTCAAAAATTTTTTTAACTTGGAAGTCAGCGCCTGCTTGCATACGTCTGCGTCCAGCCCGATTCCGGAGCTGATTGCAAATCTTCTTTTTTCCTGTCCATCCTTCCAGGACACTTCCCCAAGGTCAATTTTTTTCACTTCCGTCGCATCCAATATCCGGTTCAACAATTCAACCGGTGTTCCTGCAAGTTTTAAGCCCCTTCCAAGGTCATTTCCAGACCCGGTCGGAATAAATCCCACCTGAACGTTTTTAAAGTCTGTAATGCCGTTTAACACCTCGTTGGACGTGCCATCCCCGCCTACCACTACAAGCTTGCACCCTTTTTCGTTCTCCGTGGTGATTTTTTTCGCCAGCTCCTTCGCATGTCCTTTGTATTCTGTGCAAAATGCCTGATAATCAACCTTTCTTCTTTCTAATTCAAGCACAAGTTCTTCCCATATCTGCTTTGTTTTTCCTGTTCTGGATTTTGGATTTACAATAAAATAATATTCTGCCATAAATCCACCCCCGTTCTTCCTTTGTCTTTCCTTTCTTTTAGTATATCATTCTTCTATTCTTCCATAAACATTTTTAATTATTGACATATGTCAATAACGTGTTATAATACAGCTAAACAAAACAACACACCTTTTACATGCGCTAAATTGCGCAAGAATGGAGATTTTTATGGCAAGACCAAACAAATCAAGACTTGTATGCCGCATGCCAAGCTGCAGCGCCTTTTTCCCTGCGGATTCTCTTCAATGTTCTATTGAAATCCACCTGTCGGTGGAGGAATACGAGACCATACGGTTACTGGACTATTCCGGTATGACACAACAGGAAGCAGCCCAGCAGATGGGTGTTTCACGGGCAACGATACAGAGCCTTTACGCAGAAGCCCGTAAGAAAATTGCGCGCTTTCTGGTGGAGGGAACCCCACTCAAAATTGAGGGTGGAAATTACGAGCTTTGCAGTCATGGTCTTCATTGTCAAAAACGGCAAAAAAAGTTAGGAGGAACTCATATGAAACTTGCAGTAACCTATGAAAATGGACAGGTTTTTCAACATTTCGGACACACCGAACAGTTTAAAGTCTACGAAATCCGGGATGGCAAAATCTTATCGTCTGAAATTGTGGATACCAACGGACAGGGACACGGCGCTCTTGCCACCTTCCTTTTTGATGGCGGCATTGATGCCCTAATTTGTGGAGGCATCGGCGGAGGTGCAAGAAATGCGCTCGCAGAAGCCGGTATCGTTGTTTATCCGGGTGCTTCCGGAGATGCCGATGCGCAGGTGGCTTCTTTCCTTCAGGGAAATCTTGTCTTCGACCCAAATACAACCTGCCATCACCATGACCACGAAGAAGGACATACCTGCGGTTCGAACGGATGTGGAAGTCATAATTGCCACGCCTAAGCGTGTTCTGATATCCACACACGAAAAAACAGGATTTACACAACCTTGCGTGTAAATCCTGTTTTCTTTTGTCAGAAACTTAATCCTTCTGCTCCGTTAGCAGCTGTTCGTACTCTTCTGCCGGTAACGGTCCCACGAAATAAAATCCCTGGATATATTCACATCCTACGCTCTTTAAGAACGTATACTCTTCCTCTGTCTCGACCTCCATCGTAATAACCGGAATATCAAGCCACTGCATCATCGCAATGACAGACGAGAGAATTCTCTTACTCTTGACATTGGTCGGATCTAGTGGGAGTGATTTCATATTGATTTTAAGGAAATCAACATCAACATCTTTTAAAACATTCAAGGAAGAATATCCTTTTCCAAACTCATCCATGACAACTAAAAATCCTGCTTCATGAAGCTTCTTCACAACCTCATTGATTGCCAGAGGGCTGTCCATATAAGCACTTTCGGTCAGCTCAATACAAAGACTTTCCGGTGCAAGTTCGTATCTCTCTACAAGTGTAGTTAAATACTCTACCAGATTCGGATTCTGGATATCGGCTCTTGCCACGTTAACGGATATCGGACCTGCATGAATTCCTTTTTCTTTCCATGCCTTTAACTGTCTGCAGACGGCTTCCCATACATAAATATCCAGCTCCCCGATAAATCCATTTTTTTCAAGTACCGGTACAAATTGGGATGGATGTATGATACCTCTCTTCGGATGATTCCATCTTACCAATGCTTCTGCACCATTTACCGTCTTGCTTCTCGTCTCGTATTTCGGCTGATAATAGACTTCAAACTCTCCGTTTACCAATGCATCCTGCATCTCCTGGATAATCTGCTCTTCCTGATGTAAACACTCTCTCATGCTTTCATCAAAAAACGCAATGGAACGTGTGTAATTTTCCTTACACTCCATGCTTGCAAGCGAAGCATTCCGAAGCATTTCAGACGCCGAAAGGGTGTCATCCGTAATCCGATAAATTCCATAAGATGGCTCAATACGATAATCTGGATTATATTCTTTCATCTTCGTCGTCAGCTTCTTAATATGTGACTTACAGATGTCTTCATCATATGGAATACAGGCACAGAACACGTCCGATTCCATTCTTCCGTACACGCTCCACTCATAACACTCAACAATTTCTCTTATCTGGTTGGCAACATATTTTAAAAATTCATCGCCGCCCTTTTCCCCGAAAAAGGAGTTAATCAGATGGAATCTACGGATATCGACACGAATCAACGCCTTGCTGTCCTCTTTATGCTCCGAAACCATCTTCTCTGTCATCTCTAAGAAATGATTCCGGTTATAAAGGTCCGTCAGCTTATCATGCTCCACGACATGTTTTAACTGAAGCAGATAGCTCATCTTACTTCTTGCAATCGCATTGTTTACCCTTGTCATTAGAATTCTTGGCTCATATGGTTTTGAAACAAAATCCCATGCTCCTAAGTCTAATGCTCTCTCCTCGGAGCCTCCTGTCATATCGGATGTCATCACGACAACCGGTATCTGGCTTAACTCGTTTTCCTTTATGTAGGAAAGAACCTCATAGCCATCCTTTCCCGGCATTCTCAAATCTAATATGATTGCAATAATATCGTCTTTATAATTCTCCAATATTTCTATGGTCTGCTGTCCGTTTTCTGCCTCTAATACATCGTTTTCCTTTGAAAACATTTTCACAAGAATCTTCCTGTTTATCCTGTTGTCTTCTGCAATAAGTATGATATGCTTTTTATTCATCCTGACCACCTCTACATTTTTGCTAAAATCCCTTACTTATATCATAATCATATTTTTATGAAAAAGCTAGTTTATAATTGGACAGTCTTCAACCATTTTTTGACTTTTTTCTGCCAAATTCTCTTCTTAGCGCACAAATTGAAAAAGGAGACAAGTGTCTCATCCTCTTGTCTCCTTTTTGTACTTATACATTTTATGATCTGCTTTCTCGTAGATTTTCCACGGTGTCTCCCGTTGTCCTGTGCAATCGGAGGCATAACCGTAGGATACCGATATTTCATAAGGAAAATCCTTTTTCTTATTATCCTCTTCTATTTTAAGGAGCAGACGCTTCATGTATGTTTCCACAACCTTATCTTCTACATAATCCATAATCACGACAAACTCATCGCCGCCCATTCTTCCAACACAGTCTGTCTCTTTAAAAGTGCTGTCCAAAAGCCCGGCAAAGCGAATCAGCAGCTCATCTCCGGTCGTATGCCCCAGAGAATCATTTACGTGCTTAAAATGATTCATGTCCATGTTGATGATTGTAATTGGCCTGGACTGCTTTTCATATTCCTGCATGACTTTTTCACACCACGCGCGGTTCCGAATCCCGGTCAGAGCATCCTTATATGCCATGTCATATAACGTCTTTCGCTCCATCTCACCCGCAACACGTTCCATCATACGGCAGAAAAAGCTTGCAAACATCAACAAAATAAATAGTATTACCCCAAGCGGGATGATGCTTTGTGAAATCTGATGTGCCGGAATACATAATTTATTGTACCGGTACCGGATTAATTCCAACATACCACAAACAACCAATGCATCGATTCCCCACAGGAAAACACGCTGTGCAAGCTTCTTTTTCGCAGTCTCTCTCGACAAGAAATAAATAATAACCGTCGACGAAAATAACATATAGATATGAAAGCTTAATACCGTCTTTGGAAAATGCAAAATATCCAGCTGGTTAAGTGTAACTAAAATGCCAACCAATAACACCATTCCGGCTGTCAATATATGTATCGTCTTCCTCTGCTTCTTATCCTCTAAAATCTCTCCGACATAAAAGAGTACACTTGTACAGGCTCCATACATGCCAAGATATTCCAGATAACAGATTGTCTGCAAATTTTCAAAAAATATCTCAATCAGCCTTGTATTGCTTACCAGCCATATCGCAATACAGATGGAAAACAGTCCCATCCATAATAACATTTGAAATCTGGTATCCCGGAACCCTGTCACGACGCAGCAGAAAATGCTTGCCACTCCCAATACCATGATACAGGATGCTATCACACCGCTTAAAAAATGGTCATACACAATCTCTGTATACGCCTGCTTTGCCTGAATCATATAGATTGGATCTATGGAGGCAAATGCTTTCTTTTCGCCTGCAAAGTAAACGATTCTTAGCGTCTTTCCCTCATAATTTTTGGGGAGTGTGACCCAATGATAACCGTTTCCAAGCACTTCTCCCTTCTGATATTCATCCTGCCCGGACTCATAAAGCAATTCTTCATCCAGCCAGACCTGTAAGGCGGAATATCTTGAATAAACGCGAATCTGTGCCTGCTCAAAACTGGATTTTTCGAGTTTTTTCGTTAATGTCACAATATCATTTTTCTTCAATGCCGGAACTTTAAAATGCGATATCTCGCTATTCTCATAGTTCTTTTCATTTATTGCAATGTTCCAGCCATCATCGAGCAATTCCATCTCACTGTTTCGTGTATGTTTTAAATATCTTTGAGTAAAACTAAGCAAGCAGATTAAACAAACAAAAAAAACAATGATTCGCATCACTTTATATTTTGTCAGCTTCATTTTTCCCTCATGTTTCCTGTGAAAAATTATTCCTGTGATGTTTCCATTAGATATGCAGTTCCATATTTTCTCTTAATATTCCAACACAGCTCTTGAACAGACATCTTTAATTCTTGCCTTAAAATCTTCAATACTGTTTCCTGGCTCCCAGGATTCACAAATATCCGGCAATTCTTTTTGCAAAATTGCATTTGCTTGTGGACTCTCTTCCTCAAGGTGACTTTCTTCCATAATCAGGCGCTCTGGCAATTCAATTGCAAATTCGGTTACTTCATCTTCTGTTACTTCATCATTTAAAAAGTTTTCTACAAATAATCTGATTTCATCCATGTTTCTATTCCTCCAATGTGAAAGTTGTATCATCATAACCCGATTTTTACGAGATAGCAAGATACAATTTCACCGATTCGTATACTTTTTACATATATTTATCCAACTGGTGGGATACTTCGATAACACCATCCAAGAGATTTTTTGCATTTTCTGCATTCTGTAAGTTTTCAACACTTAAATCCGCTGCCTGTACGGAGGATGCGGTTACTTCTTCCGTTGTTGCAGAAAGGTGTGTAATATTTTCAACAATGTGATTGTTTGCTTCCGAAAGATTGTTTAACATCGTATCAATCTCACCAATGTCTGAAATCAGCTCGGTTACATTCTGATTCATACTGTCAAAGCTTTCGGCTGCACTTGTAATCATTTCATCCTGTGTATTGGCTGCTTCCACCGATTTTGAAACCGCTCCTGACGCAGTCTGTGCATCCTCTGATAACTCTTCTAAGATAAATGCAATATTTTCTGTCTCCTGTCTTGTCTTTTCTGCAAGCTGGCGAATTTCATCCGCAACAACCGCAAATCCTTTTCCTGCCTCTCCGGCTCTTGCACTCTCAATCGACGCATTCAATGCCAAAAGATTGGTCTGTGCTGAAATTGCAAAAATAGTGTCTGCAATGTTTTTTACGGTGCTGGTACGCTCCTGCAGACGGTTCATCGCATCTGCAACCTCGGAGTTTGTCTCTGAAATCACTTCCGACTGGCTTTTTAGCTGGTGCATGATATTGATATTCTGTTCGTTAAGTTCACTGGACTGGCGCGCAATCTGCACCATTTTATCGGAACGCTCCAATGTATTTCCAATAGAATCCTGGATATTCTGGGTCATCATAGTCTGTGTCTGGATGTTTTCCGCGGTGCTTTGTGAACTGTCTGAAATATCTTTCATTGCGCTGTTTACCACCTCTGTGGAGGAATTTAAATCGTTCACAATGTTCATGACATTTACAGAGCCTTTTCGTACTTCGTCTGCAACAGCAATGACATCGTCCATAACCTTTTGCTGTTTTTCCTGCTGTCTGAGCAGACTGTGTCTTGTGTCGTGGTTAAACAGATTCGCAACACTTGTTGTAAAAGAGATTAACAGCATC
The DNA here is from genome assembly GCF_001940165.2 of Roseburia sp. 831b. Classification (NCBI taxonomy): domain Bacteria; kingdom Bacillati; phylum Bacillota; class Clostridia; order Lachnospirales; family Lachnospiraceae; genus Roseburia; species Roseburia sp. 831b. Next base: position 99,203 of record NZ_CP135163.1, read on the forward strand.
ATCATAAAGATTGCTGCCGTTGCAGATATCTGATCCATTGCATCTTCGCCTGAATAAATGCCAAGAGCTGCAATTTTTATAATATTTACAATCACATTTAAAGCCACACATAAGCCGCCGGATAAAAGAGAATACTTCACATCAAAAAACAAGATGCAGCCAACGAACGGGATTGCTGCCATGAATCTGACATAATAATTATCAAAATCAAACGACAATAACAATGTTACAAATAAAAGTCCAAGCAATGCCAGATATCTTATTTTGGGATCTGCAGGATTCCTTTTATTCATGATTACCACTGCAACCACACTAAGTAAGATTACAAGTGTCAGGATTCCAACCGACTGAAATGTCTTTGCTCCTCTTAACACTGCTATCCAGATTAATCCCAATACAAAGACGTAAAACACAATATATCCCATAGATAAAAAATGATTTGCTCTTTGTATCTGTGCTTCCTTTGATGCGTACTGATACTTTTTCTCTTGATTTTCCATAATGATGACCTCTCTTTTTTCCATACGTCTATTCTTTTTTTTGTGTTACTTTAGTGCCATTTTCTGCCAATTTCCGATTATATCACGACTTTTATCATCACACAAACCTTTTTTCTGTTTCTGGCGATATTTCTGTGTCTTTACCTATTAAAATGTATTTTAATCAGAATTTTTTTTATCATCATGCGGTAGATATGTATATTTTGAAAAAGGCACCTGTGATAATTCACAAATGCCCTCTCCTGTTGCAATTTATGTTAATTTACTCCACCTTAAACACTGCCACCTCGTTATGTAACTTCACGGAGGTATTCTCTGTCTTTTTCATCATGGAATCAATCTCAACGGTCTTTTCCGAGATACTTTGTACCTGTTCTGCAATCTGGGAAATATGGCTTGCTCCGTCCACGGATGCCTTTGTCACCTCTGAAATTGCGTCCGCAACTCCGTTTACAGATGCTAATAATTCCTCTGAGATAGAGCTAAAATCAGATGTAATATCATCTACATATTTTGCATCCTCGTTGTAGCTTTCTGCCATTTTTTCAAATGAATCAAAGCTATTTGAGACATCTGTACCAACAAAATCAAGGAGTTCCTGTGAATGTTCCGTCAGTTTATTTACCGCTGCCCTGACGTGCTCTGTCACTTCCTGAATATCTCCGACCGCATTGGAGGACTGCTCCGCTAACTGTCTGATTTCTTCTGCAACAACCGCAAAACCTTTTCCTGCCTCTCCGGCTCTTGCAGCTTCAATTGATGCATTCAGTGACAAAAGATTGGTCTGTTCTGTAATACTCATAATGGAGTCCGCCAAAACTTCGATTCTATCGACTACTTTGGCATTTTCCAATGCCTCTGTTAATTTTCCTTCTATTTCATAGTGAACTGCCTTTACATTTCCTCTGGTCTCTTTTACCTGATTTTCCGTTGCAATCGCTCTCTTATGAATTTCAGTGGAACGCATTGCGCCATCCTGTGCTTTGTCTGCAATATTTTTTGCAACCGTCTCAATCTCATTTGCCATTGCATTGATTTCTTCTGTGGAAGAAGCCGTCTGCTCAGTCCCTGCTGATAATTCCTGGGTTGCAGAAGATACCATGCTAATATCTCCTACCACCTGATTTAAACTTACCTCTGTACCGTCTACAACATCTTCCAGGTTGCGAACCTCATCCTGTATTTCACTAAGCAGTTCCTTCATATTAGAAGAAATCGCATTCATGCTTCTTGCAAGGTCTCCGATTTCATCGCCTCTTTCTAAGAATTTTGCATTTGCCTCAACCGAAAAATCGCCATTTGCAATCGTTTCCGCATATTTGGATGCCTTTTTTATTGTTCTCGCAAAATCCGTTGCGAAAAAATACGTATAAACCACTGTCACAAGCACCAACGCAACCTGTATGTAAATTGCATGTTTTGGTGCTGATCTTGATAAAAACCCCAGAACTGCGACAGCATCAATCAATACAATCAACAATCCTGCCTTAACCCCCATTTTGATGTTTTGTAGCCTCATTATAAATACTCCTTCCTCCATTCATTCTTTCCGAATCCAATATCTGATTCTACGCTACTACTTTTTCAGCTTATTTACAATAATTTATACTGTTTTGGTTCTTTTTACACCGAAATTGTCTGACATTTTTCTTCTTTCACTTTTTTCCTAATTTTTTTATCCAACTACGTTTGTCTCAAAATGTTTTACGTGAAACATTTTCTGATAGTTTTTATTTATGTCAGATAATTGTTTTTGCTTGAAGTAATCAGTTTTGCTGCCATCTTGCTTGATTTTCTTATTTTATACGTCATTTTGTATCTTTCAATATTCTATCTTTCCTGTGATATCATTTCTAATATAAATTTCACATAAAAAAGAAAGAAGAGACTTTATGTCATATTTTCATAAAATTTTTTCTTAAAATTAGGTTATAAGTACCAAAACATGACAAATAATCCTGCTCACTTTATATTTTTTGCAGGATATCTGTCACATTATGTCTTTTTCTTATGTTTATTATCAAAAACTTATTTTTCCGTTTTTGTATCTATCAGGAGCTATGTTTCTGCCAAAGTGGAAATTCTTCTTTGAATTTATCATCTGTCACGTTCATTGGATGTTAATTTTTCGTTTTGCTTGCAAAAATTTTCCCGGATGATGCTTTTTCTGTTTTCAGAATTCTTTCTGCGTTTTCCGACTTTTTTATAGACATTTCTACGATAAGGTAAATTTCATTTTGGGTGCATCCAGATGGCGTACTCTTATTTTTGTACTTCTGCTCGCTTCTGGTGTTGTAGTATTATATAGTACAATCTCCACACACTTATTTTATGTAAATTCTTTTTTATCATTTTTCTAGATACTTTATGTTATATCTATTATATCGTACAATTCTATATTATTCAATAGATATATTTTATTTCTTTTTATCTTATTTTAATTTTAAAACTTTTTTCATGAAAAATATATTTTTTTCAGATTTATAATATTTTATATTTTGAGGTTTTATTATTTATGATGTTTTTTTATTATATTTATTGTTTTATATTTATAATGTATATTTTGTATTTTTATCATTTTATTCTTTTGTAACTTTAAATATATATTAATATTTTTATCTATTTTTATTCGTTCTATTATATTTATCGTTTTTATGATATTTTAAGCGCTTTACGTATATATTTTATTATATTATTTTTCTATATTATATCATCATTCATATTTATAGTTTTAATCTTATTATCCGATTTGTGTGTTTTATGTTTTTATTCTTATAAATAATTTTATTATTTTTAAGGATTTAATAATTTTAAAAATATATTTTATGTTATGTGCATTTCATGCTTTTATGTCATATTGTGCATTTGTTATTTTAATACAGCATTATATATTTTTTGAATTATTTATATTTAATATGTATTATTTTATAATTATAGTTTTTTCATATTTAACATTTTAATTAAATTTATTTTATTTATTCTTTTTTATTTTTATATTTTTATTCAATTTAATAAGCATTAATGTTTTTATATACATTATTAATACATGAATGTGACGTCAGGATGTCTGCCCTTTATTTGTTACTTTGTATTATTGCATTTATCCAAGAATTGTTATACTTATCATGCTTTTAATACTCATTTAATTGCTTTAATACATATTAATGATATGATATTCCACTTTTTCCCCTATTGTTTTAGCGTCAAAAAATGTTTTTCTGGTGGGATACACTTTTTATATTTGTTTGGAGACAGTTGCATTCTTTTTAGTTCATTAAATAAATATTTTATTTTTTAAGATATTAAATACTCATTTTATACTTTTATCTTTTAAACCATATGTTGTGTTATATATAATTATTTCATAAGATATGCATTATACTTTTAAAGTATTTTTACATTTTAAAGAATTAGAGGTATTTTATATCTTTGTTATATTGTATATGTTTAAAGCATTTTGTAAACGTTATATATTTATTATATTTCATATTTTTAATAGCATTTTATTTTAATTAGGTTTTATATGTATTAATTATATCATTTGTAAAATACATCAAATTTATATTAATTGTATTTTACATTAATTCTTTTAATTATTTTTATATTATATATCTATTTTATTCTTTTATTAGTATTATCTATTTTAATATTTTATATGATTTTATTTCTTTTAATATATTTAATGCATATCATATTATTATTCATTTAAAATTCATTAATAGTAAAGTAATTATTTATAATATATATAATTTCAAATATTTAAAATGTCAATATATTATTTTTCATATTATTCAAATAAAATAGTACAACCATATATTATTTTTCATATTCCATTTTTGTATCAAACATTTTTATTATTTTTTATACTATTTATTGAAATTATTTTATTTACTGATATAATGGAAAAAGAATAAAAAACTACAAATATATATAGTACGAAAATACAAAATACACACTTTTAAGGAGAGACAAAATGGCTATCAAAATTGCGATAACGAACCAAAAGGGAGGGGTAGGGAAAACAACTACGGCTATCAACCTTGCAGACGCCTTAAAACACATCGGCTACAACGTTTTACTGGTCGATATTGACCCTCAGAGTAATTCAACCTCCACTTATCAGGCAAACCTAGATGAATTCACAATTTACGACCTGATGGATAAGAAATGTACCACCAAAGAAGCGATACAGCATACTGATATGGGCGATATTATCGCCGGAGATCCTTTATTATCCGAGCTGGAAAGCAAACTGGTTGGAAATATTGGTGGATACAATATCCTCAAAAAAGCATTGTTACAGGTAGATGATGAATATGATTTCGTCATCATTGATACACCACCTAACTTAGGTGTTTTCATGCTGAATGCCTTAACAGCATCAAATGGATGTATTGTACCAATCAAAGCAGAAGTTTACGCTGTCGATGGATTAAATCTGATTATCAAAACAGTGAATGACGTCATTGAGAACGCCAATCCGGAGTTAAACTTCTATGGTGTCATGTTGACAGCATATGACGTTCGAAATGCACAGGATAAAGCAATTTGGGAACAGCTTCCGGTCGTAGGAGAGCAGAGTGGTTTCCGCGTTTTTAAAACACCAATTCGAATCTGCCAGGATGTTAAGAAGGCTCAAAGCAAACGTACCTCTTTATTTGAAATGTCACCTTCTTGTTCTGGATCACTTGACTACGCACACTTTGTAAAAGAATTACTGGAGGTTATCTAAAATGGCGAAATCAAAATCTGTAAATTCACTGGATATGTTTGGAAATATGGCAAAATTGAATACCAAGCCTTCACGTACAAAAAAAGATGAAGGATTAACTTCAAATGTAGTTAAGAAAACATACCATGTTTCCTTTTATAATGGAGAAGATGTTTTCTTTGAAACCGAATTGGAAGAAGGAAATATGATTGAAGCTCCACACGACAAACCACAGAAGGCATCTGACGAACAGTTCGATTATACTTTTTCCGGTTGGGATCATGAACTTGGTCAGGTAAAAGAAGATATTGTATTTCATGCAGAATATCAGAAAACAGCACATTCCTATCTGGTACAGTTCCGCATTGACGGACAGATTGTGGAAACACAGAATGTTTTATATGGAGCAACACCTTCTGCTCCACAGATTTCAACAAACAAGCCAGACGATGAGCAGTATCATTATCATTTTGTAAAATGGGAGCCAGAATTAACCACTGCCATTACACAAAATACTGACATTCAGGCTATTTATTCAAAGGAACTGATTCAACATACCGTTACATTTTTAGATGAAGCTGGAAACGAATTACATAAAATCTTTGTCGTTCATGGACAGGCAGCACATATTCCAGATGAACAGCCACAAAAAGCATCCGATGATTCTTATGATTATCAATTTAACGGTTGGGAAAACGAAGCGAAACTTTTATCAGTTACGGACGATATTACTGTAAAACCAATTTTTGAGAAAGTAGAAAAAGAAACGGTCAAATTTACTGAACCTGAAACAGTAACACCTGTTCCAACAGAAGAAGTAATTTCAACCGTATCCTTCACACAACCACAAGTAAATGCGACCGTACCTATGGAGAACGTAACAGCACAGGAAATCATGACACCTCCTGCGGAAACCGTAACAGAAACCGTATCTGTTACTCCAAAACGAGGTAAAGTTGGAAGACCTGCAACGAAAAAGGGTATTGCTAAAAAAGTAAATGTTTTATTCACAGAAGATACCATGGAAGTGATTAACACCGCTAAGGTATTCTTCGATGGAAATATGACAAAATATTTAGAAACACTTATCATGGAAGATTATAAGAAAAACAAAGATCTCTATGATACATTGGCAAAGACAAAACGTATCTAAATAGCAATAAGTAAATTTGACCGTTTCTTAAAGATACGGATAGAATTACTTACATATCCGACAGCGTGTTGTATTTGTTAATTTTTATATGTATAACAACAACATTATATTTATTTTATTTATATTAAGAAATCCGAAGCCTGCTATCCAAAAGGCTTGCGGGAAACTTTAACGGACAAATTTACTGAATGAAAACGAGACAACAACTGAAAGAAACGGACAAATTTACTTTCGGATAAGGAGCTGTACAAGCAAAGAAACGGTCAATGTTACTGAAAATAGATGCTGGGAAAATGACTGAAAGAGACGGTTAACCATACTGAAAGAAACGGTTAACTATACTTACGGACAAAAATACTGAATGATATTTGGTATTTTTGTCCGTTATTAATTGTTAACCTGGAAAAAGATACGGTTATTTTTACTTATATAAAGCAGAAAATAGGACAGAAAACAAGAAAGAAACGTCTGATTTTACTTATATATAGAAGAAACGGACAAATTTACTTTTATAATGTCGAGATTTAGAAGGTCTCCAGCAGTGAAAAAGAGGTTGGAAAAGTCTTATAAGACGTTAAAACGGATGAAAGAAACGGTCTAAATTACTGAACTATTTCAAAAGAAACGGTTAAAACTACTTATAAAATAGAAAGAAACGGTCTATTACACTTGATTAAACGGACAATATTACTTGAAAATTGTATAATATGATAGAAGAAACGGTCTGAATTACTGAAAAAATGCTAGAAAATGAAAATAGTGACGAAAAAGAGGTTTTCTATCGAAATTAGCTTGATTTAACGGTTGAAAATACTTATATTAGTAGATGTAAGTAAATTTGACCGTTATTTTATGTTAGGAATTATGAAATGGATAATCAAAGCAATAGCAATGAACTGATTTTAAGAAAATCAAATAGCCTGATTAGTGGAAAATATAAGACAAGTTTGTTGGAAAACAAGCTGATGGCAATTGCACTGACCAGAATAGAAATCAGAGACAACTGTCCGGTAGCACGTCTTTTTCCGGGAGAAATCAAACAGATACTTGGAAAAACGAATGATACCAATATTTATAAGACATTAAAGAAGACTGCCAAGGTTATGACCGGGCATCAACTGGTGTTAGAGGATGGAAAGGGGAATTTCAAAGCTTTTTCCATGATTAACAATGCGGATTATGTAGATGGAGAGTTTACCATCACATTCAATAAAAACATGACGCCATATGTACATAACCTGAAAGCAAACTTTACGACAATGGAACTTGCAACATTGATGAAGTTCCAATACAATTACAGTTATCGTATTTATGAACTTTTGAAGAAAGAGATTTATCGCAGTGATCCAGATATTGATAATGGAATTGTACAAAAAGAATATGGAATCAATGAGTTACGATGCATGATTGGGCTTGTCAACATGGATGAAGAGGGGGTCAAGCGTGCGATTGCAGCAAACAAATCCTGGGATGATATTTATGAGAATATTGCAATAGAGAAGCAGTTTCCGGTCTGGTATGATTTCCGAAGGAAAGTATTGGATGTCGCACAGAAGGAATTAAAAGAAAAATCGGACATCAAATTTGATTATTCCGTGGAACGATATGGCCGGGGCGCCAAGATAAGAAGAATCCGTTTTTACATCAGTGAAAATGACCCGGATATCTCGATTGTAGAAAGCGTGAAAAATACAGCAAGTATTATCAAAATCAAGAATAATCAATATACACAGATGAATTTTGAAGATATTGAGGAGTTCCCACTGCAAGAATATGTTGGACACAATGGTCTAGAACGCGATGACCTGGAAGTATTTTTAAAACTGGCGGAGGGCGATGTGGACCGCGTGGTCAGTGCCATTCAGATGTCAGATGCGCAGCCGGAGATTCGAAACCTCGTCGGATGGATTCGTTCCTGTATCAAAGATGGCTACAAACAACCGGTATCAACGGTGAATGGAAGCAGCGAGGCTGCGGAACGGATTGAAGAAATCAAGCAGACTGTTGAAGAGAACAAGAATGATATCGCAATGAAAGTCTGGGAAAGAATCCAAAACAAGAGCGAGTATGGAGATTTCCTGGAATATATGAAGAAAAATGGTATCAAAGAAGATACAATAGAAGTAGTTTATGATGTGGAAGAGCGAATCGATCTTTTCACAAAATGGAAAAAAGGATTATAGAAAAAGGTGCTAAATACTATATTTAGCACCTTTTCTTTTTAAGAATACTACATATATGAATTTGAAATTTCAACAAAATGGAAAAATGCAGGATATCCGTCATTTTTAAAAATATTTCAAACGCTTTAAATGGCGAAATAAAGGATTTTACGACGAAAGGTGAAGAAGTTTACGAGTAAGTAATAAAAATGCCTGAAATCGCAAAATACGAGGTTGTAAAAAGAGCATACGAAAATTTAGAAAACCTTAATAATTTTTTCAAATAACTTAAAACATCTAAACTGAAAAATATGCTAGTATGAAAAAAGTTGATGATTGATGCCTGATACAAAGTATCTACTTTATATTAAGGAGCGTGAGATAGAGATGGATATTTCCTATTATAAAACAGGGGATAGAGAACAGAAGAGAAAAAGAAATCGGAAATTCTGGAATGTCTGCAAGATGATACTGACACTGATTTTACTTATCGTTGTCATTTGTGGATGCAGCCAGTATCTGATGACAGCATTGAATAGTTAAGATAGAAGAGATGGAAATTCTCCATAATAAGAACAAATTTCGCAAATTTGAAACCGCGTAACATTTGTTACAGATTCTTTTTAAAAAAGAGGATATACTTGGCCTATCAAATGAAACAACACAAACATTGGATGCCGGCTATAAAAAAATCCGGCACCTTAATAAGAAAGGATAGGCAATAAAATGGAGAATAAGATGTTTTGTTTCCAGTGCGAACAGACGGCTGGATGTAGTGGATGTAAAGGAAATGCAGGTGTCTGCGGAAAATCAGCAGAGACAGCAAACCTTCAGGATGAATTAACAGGAGCTTTAATCGGACTTGCGAAAGCCTGTGCAGGAAATCCTTACACAGACAGCGCAATCGATGTTATGATAAAAGGTTTGTTTACGACCATCACAAATGTAAACTTTAATAATGAAACTATTCAGTTATTAATTGACGAAGTTCATGCAGAAAAGCAGAAAGTTGTACCAAACTGTTCCGCTTGTGCTTCCAGATGTGGAAATACAGATGATTACGATTTAAATAATATCTGGAATGATAACGAAGATATTCGTTCTTTGAAATCATTGATTCTTTTTGGAATCAGAGGTATGGCAGCTTATGCATATCATGCACAGGTATTAGGATATAAAGACGAAGATGTACGGAAATTCTTTGTGAAAGCATTGTCTTTCTTAGGATACGATTTAGAAATGGGAGATTTACTTCCAGTTGTGATGGAAGTTGGTGAAGTCAACTTCAAATGTATGGAGCTGTTAGACAGGGCTAACACAGAGACTTATGGAAATCCTGTTCCAACAACGGTGCCGCTCACAATTGAAAAAGGACCATTTATCGTAATTTCCGGTCATGATTTATATGATTTAAAACAGTTGTTAGAGCAGACAAAAGACAAAGGAATCAACATTTATACACATGGCGAGATGCTTCCTGCACATGCTTACCCGGAATTGAAGAAATATCCTCATTTAAAAGGGAACTTTGGTACTGCATGGCAGAATCAGCAGAAAGAATTTGATGCGATTCCAGGAGCTGTGTTATTTACAACAAACTGTTTAATGCCAGTTAAACCAAGCTATGCTGACCGTGTATTTACAACGGAGATGGTATCTTACCCGGAAATTGTACACATCGGAGAAAACAAAGATTTTACACCGGTAATCGAGAAGGCATTAGAGTTAGGCGGATACAAAGAAGATCATGAGATGACAGGTATCAACGGTGGAAAAGAAGTGACAACCGGATTTGCACACGGAACAGTTCTTTCTGTTGCTGATAAAGTAGTAGAAGCTGTAAAAGCAGGAGATATCGGACACTTCTTCTTAGTTGGTGGATGTGATGGAGCAAGAACAGGAAGAAATTATTATACAGATTTTGTAAAACAGGCACCGGATAATTCGATTATCTTAACCGTAGCTTGTGGAAAATATCGTTTCAACGACTTAAATCTTGGAACAATCGGTGGATTACCAAGAATCATGGATATGGGGCAGTGTAATGATGCATACAGTGCAATCCGTGTTGCCGTTGCATTAGCAGAAGCATTTGACTGTGGAGTCAATGAGCTGCCATTATCCATCGTATTATCCTGGTATGAACAGAAGGCAGTATGTATTTTATTAACATTATTATATTTAGGAATTAAAAATATCCACCTTGGACCAACACTTCCTGCCTTTATTTCTCCAAATGTGTTAAACTATTTGGTAGAGAACTTTGGAATTGCGCCAATCAGTACCGTAGAAGAGGATATGGCAAAATTATTAGGATAAGGAGTGAAATCGGATGAAGGAAGATGTAGCTGCTATTTTGCAAAAGTCCCCGCTTGGCCGGGGGCTTACCAAAGAGGATATCGATGAGATTTTAAAAGATAAGAGTACGCAGATTAAGACATATGAAAAAGGAAACACGATTTTTATGGAAGGGGAGAAACCGTCTAAGATTTTTCTCCTGGTAAAAGGAAATGTCGGCGTTTTAAAGGGAACTTTTTCCGGAAAAAGAATTTTAATTACAAACATTGAGCATCCAGGTGAACTTTTTGGAGAGGTATTCCTTTTCATGGAGAAACCAATTTATGAGATGCAGGCAGAGGCGTTGGAAAAATCGGTTGTGCTAGAACTGCAAAATGAAAATTTTAAAGAAAGCAGTGCAACTGGGAGCAGAATTGAAGAACTGCTAAGAGGAAATCTGATGAGTGTCTTTGCGATGAAGGCGTACCGGTTAAGCAGTAAAGTGAGGGTCTTAGGATGCACATCTATCCGCGAGAAAATAGCAGTATATCTGACTGAACATCAGGGAAAAGATGGCTCCCTGAAGAACATTCCGTCAAGAGAGGAGATGGCGGATTATCTGAGTGTAACCCGTCCATCTTTATCCAGAGAGCTTGGTAATATGGCAAAAGAAGGCATCATTAAGATGGTTGGAAGAGAGATTGTCATAACTGATCAGGACATGCTAGAAGAGTATTTATAAAACCACAGATTTAGTTGAAAAAGGAGAAAGAAAATGGTAAGAAAAATTGTTCATATAAATGAGGAATTATGTAATGGATGTGGTGCGTGTGCAAATGCCTGTCATGAGGGTGCTATCGCAATGATTAACGGAAAAGCAAGATTGATAAAGGATGATTATTGTGATGGATTAGGCGATTGTCTGCCAGCCTGTCCGATGAATGCAATCCAGATTATCGAACGCGAGGCAAGAGAGTACGATGAGGAAGCTGTAAAAGCAAGAATGGAAGCAAAGAAACGTGCCGAAGAAAAAGGCTGCACAGGCGCTAATGTTCACATGTGCCCTGGAAGTATGGCAAGAAGTCTTAATTCCCAGAATGAAACTGCAACAAATCGTGTAGTTGAAACAACAGAGAAAGAGGTTATGGTACAGAGCAGATTACAGCAGTGGCCTGTTCAGATTAAACTTGCGCCAATCAATGCGCCATATTTTGACAATGCGAACCTTTTGATTGCAGCGGATTGTACGGCATATGCCTATGCGAATTTCCATGAGAAATTCATCAAAAATCACATCACATTAATTGGTTGTCCAAAACTGGATGAAGGAGACTATGCAGAAAAGTTAACCGAAATCATCCGCATGAACAACATTAAGAGTGTGAAAGTAGTTCGTATGGAGGTTCCTTGCTGTGGTGGAATCCAGAATGCTGTTATGCGTGCCTTACAAAGCAGTGGCAAGATGATTCCATGGCAGGTTGTAACCATTGGATGTGATGGAAGAATTTTGGAAGATTAAGAGTGTAAAAGTTTTATAGGTAATTGCGAAACAAGTTCGCAATCTTGATTGAAAACAAGGATAGAATCCTGCAATGCAGGATTCTTGGAATGGAAGGTGGCAGTCATTCATTTAGGGCATGACAAAAAGGCTTCATAGTTAGTATGAAGCAGAAAAATTTATAAAATCTCAATTTTAAGCAATCAAAGGCTTAAGACTTCGGATGTATTGATGTTGATGAATTTTATCAGCAACGATTACTGTAACAAGTTGAGCTATGCCAGCCAAAAGTAAATCGGCATGAAGCGTTTTTTCGTTCTGGGTTTTACGATTAGCTACGCAAAAGCTGTCTTTAAAGTGGTTAATAGATTTTTCAACGTTTACACGGATTTTATATGTTTCTTCCCATTCGTCTGACCCCCGTTCCACTCCGGGATAGGCACGAAGATTCTTTTCGGGATAAACGTAAATCATTCTTCCACAGGAAGATGTTGTGCAGGGATTATCACAATGGCATACACGGCGTTTTGTTTTATCTGCTTTATTGTATTCCCATTTCATTTTCGGGCAGACAAATTTCATCGTGGGAATTTTGCTTTTTAAGTGTGATTTACTACCTTCTCTTTTCATAGGAAGCGAAGGATCATGAGGACAACAGGGAACACCATTTTCGTTGATGGTATAACCGTTATCTTCCATAGAAAGTTTAACGCGGAGAGGAATAAATGCTTTTTCAAATCCAATTTCACCGAAAAGAGATTTGTAGATTTCAATCGTGTCAAAAGCAGCATCACCAAGAAAAGTCTTAGGGGCGATAAGCGGATGCTTCTGAAAGAAATCAACCAGGACAGGAAGCAGGGCTTTTGAATCGGCAAGAGATTTATCCTCATCAGGAGAGTCAGATTTCTTTTCCACAACGATATCCGGATGAGCCTTTAGGAACTCTTTGTTATAGAAAGTGATATCACGGACAATACCAAGTCCGTTGGTTACAATGCCAAACTTATAGGCGTAACAGAAATGTCCATTAATGTACATCTGCTGGATTGCCTGATTGGAAGCAGCATGCGTAGGCATGGAACCATAAGCAGCCTTATAAGGATCATAGGAATCATCAAGGTTATGGGATTTCTTGAAAGCCTTTAACTGCTTGATAATACGGTTTGCGTATTTTGGATTATTTTCAGTCACCCAGGCTTCAATGCCAGAGGTATCGAAGATGGTCATAGCCGCCAGATGAGGATCAAGTTTTTGGCATATCGGTTCGGTCATATCAACCATGTGAACGAACATAGATTGTAAGTCCATCAGGAAATCCTGTTTAAAACGGGTAAATTTTGAGGCATCAGGAACAACATCAAAGCCACAGAAATCACGTAATTCCTGAGAGTATTTCAAGAAAACGATTAGGAGCATATCAGTCGGGATTGAGAATATACGCTGAATCAGAAAAGCTTTAAGCATTGGATAAAGCTGGTGCTTACGAGGTCTTCCGGTTGAAGCATGAAAATGAGTAACAAAAGAAACAGGAACAATTTCATCAAGGTTAATGGCTTCATCAAGAAGAGAAAGGAACTGGTATTTGTCGTTGTCGAATTTATTTTGGCAATCTTCAAAAACTTCTGCCAAAGAGAGCTGTTTATGTGTTATCATGTAGGTATATCTCCTTTAGGTGGATTGGTTGATAGTTTCTCACAACTCTATTTTACCATAAACCTTGAGGAGATATTTTATTTTAACAACAAAAAAAGCCGTATTTATGCGGCTTTTGGCGTTTCGCAAGCGCCTAAAGGTGAATATTGTGGAAAAGGAGCAGAATTTACTTATGATGTATCCGAATATTTAGCAAGTACGGATGTATATGACACACAAAGTTATAGTGAGGAGCTTAACGAGGAAGAAAATGAAAAGTTAAATACAATTTTTTCTGGAACAAAAGAAATTTCAATTACAGTAGGGAAGTTCAAAGGAGGATTTCCTAACGGTAAGGTAAAACAATATGAATATGGAAAGCTATTATATGATGGACAAGAAAAAAAGGGTGAATATGATGGGAAGGGAAAATTATATTATTCATTGTCAGATAATTTAAGATATAAAGGGAAATTTACAAAAGGAAAATATAATGGAAAGGGAACAGAGTATGATGAGGATGGAAATAAATTATATTCTGGCAAATGGAGTATGGGGGATTATAAGAATTAAAAATATATTTAGATGCTTAAAACCCTCGATATACTAAATTATCATACATAATAGCATAGAGTCACTAAAAGTCCTCGTTTTTTCAAACGAGGGCTTTTTTTTTACTGAAAGAAAATTAATAGTTTGCAATTTGTTATTTATAAGATTAGGAAAATTACTGTCTTGGGTTTTGGTTATAAAAAGTTTTCATCGTTATAATTTTTTTATAATATAAGCCTTAAACATACAATGAGTATTAAATATATAATATGTAAAAAATATATGTTCAATGAAGGAATACAAGTGATTTAAGTGCAAAGATAAGTGTTGTAATTCATGGAAGAAAGATGTTTTGCTTCAAGAGCAAATAAATTAGGAAGAACTGGTATGTATTATTAAGAAAACTGATTGGATATAAGGAATGAAGTGTTTGAATATATGTAAAAAGATTGTAGTGTTCAAAAGGTTGAAGATTGTTACATAAAGGCTTCATGTGTAGATTCTTTTTAAGCTGGTATTGAACACAAAAAGCTACATGTCAGAATTGCGTCCCATAGAAATTCCCTAAACTCATCCTAACATTGATTCCCCAATAAAATCCCCCAATTTACATCACAGACAAATAAAAAATCACACACATTCCGTGCGCCAACCCCTGCTTATTTCATCTCATACTAACCAGATAGGAAATAAATGGAAAAATTCTTAAAATAGTTATTGACAACTAACTAAGGTTAGGCTACACTAACTATCGTAGGAAATGAAAATAATTATCAACACAAGAAAGAAGGGATGAGATGATGCCTTTAACAATGGCCAGAGAAGGAGAACAAAACGTCATCAAAAAGGTTGGCGGAAAAGAAGAAACACGTAGATTTTTAAAAAATCTTGGATTCGTTACCGGAGGTGTCGTGACAGTCGTTTCTGAAATGGGCGGAAATATGATTGTGAATGTGAAGGATTCAAGAGTCGCAATCGGAAAAGATATGGCGAATAAAATTATGGTCTAAAAAGCAGTTTCGAAATAAGGAAGAAATCCCTGAAATGGGAAGAGACAGAAGCAGCTTAAAGATAAGAAGAAAACCTGATAGGGATGATGAAGCGCTGATTTTGCGCTTTTATCAATAGAGAAAGAAAGAAGGAGCTTTAGTAATGAAGACATTAAAAGAAGTTGCTGTAGGGCAGACAGTAAAAGTGAAGAAACTAAACGGCGAAGGCCCTGTGAAGAGACGTATCATGGATATGGGAATCACAAAGGGTGTTGATGTGTTTGTAAGAAAGGTTGCACCTCTTGGAGATCCTGTTGAAGTTACAGTAAGAGGATACGAGTTATCACTTCGAAAAGCGGATGCTGAAATGATAGAAGTAGAGTAAATTTTTTTGTTATATAGTTAGTCAAAACTAATCTAAAGTGCAATATAATAGGAAAAAATTCTAATAATAGTTGCATGTGACTAACCAAATACATATTACGGAATAGTTCAAAAAGTTTACAAGTGGCGTAAAAAGTCACAAGGTTTTAAATGAAATTTTAGAGGAAAGAGGAACAAGGAAATGTCAATCAAAATCGCATTAGCAGGTAACCCAAACTGCGGAAAAACAACGTTATTTAATGCGCTGACAGGTTCAAACCAGTTCGTTGGTAACTGGCCTGGCGTAACAGTTGAGAAAAAAGAAGGTAAACTGAAGAACCACAAAGATGTTATCATCATGGATCTTCCGGGTATCTACTCTTTATCTCCATATACATTAGAAGAAGTGGTTGCCAGAAATTATCTGATTGCAGAAAGACCAGATGCTATCTTAAATATCGTAGATGGTACAAATATTGAGCGAAACTTATATTTATCTACACAGTTGATGGAATTAGGAATTCCGGTCATCATGGCAGTCAACATGATAGATGTTTTGGAAAAAACAGGAGATAAGATTCATGTAGACAAATTAAGCAAGAAATTAGGCTGTGAAGTGGTTGAGATTTCTGCATTAAAAGGTACTGGTATCCAGAAAGCTGCAGAAAAAGCAGTTGCCTTAGCACAGCAGAAAAAATCAATGATGCCGGTTCATGAATTTGCAGATGCTGTAGAGTCCGCAATTGAGCGTGTGTCAGATAAACTTGCAACTCAGGTTCCAGAAGAACAGAAACGTTTCTTTGCAATCAAGTTGTTAGAGAAAGATGACAAGATTTCCACACAGCTTAAGACAATGCCAAACGTAGATGAAGAAATCAGCATGTTGGAAAGAGAATTTGATGACGATACCGAGAGTATTATCACAAATGAGAGATATGTATACATTTCTTCTATTATTGATGAGTGTTGCACAAAGAATAAGAAAAAGACAATGACAACTTCGGATAAGATTGACCGTATCGTTACAAACAGATGGGCAGCGCTTCCAATCTTTGCGGTTGTTATGTTTATTGTTTACTATGTATCCATTACAACAGTCGGTGGTTTCCTGACAGACTGGACAAATGATACTTTGTTTGGTGAATGGATTGTTCCGGGAGCCCGCAGCCTTTTGGAAGGCATCGGTTGTGCAGACTGGTTAACAGGTCTTATCGTTGACGGTGTAATCTCCGGTGTTGGTGCCGTACTTGGTTTCGTACCACAGATGTTAGTATTATTTATCTTCCTTGCTTTCTTAGAGAGCTGTGGATATATGGCACGTGTCGCATTTATCATGGACCGTATTTTCCGTAAATTTGGTCTTTCCGGAAAATCCTTTATCCCAATGTTAATCGGTTCCGGTTGTGGTGTTCCTGGTGTTATGGCATCCAGAACAATCGAAAACGACCGTGATAGAAAAATGACAATTATGACCACAACTTTTATCCCTTGTGGTGCAAAATTACCAATCATCGCAATGATCGCAGGTGCGTTCTTTGGAAACTCAGGATGGGTTGCAACAAGTGCTTACTTCGTAGGTATCGCAGCAATCATCTGCTCTGGTATTATTTTAAAGAAAACAAAAATGTTCGCTGGAGACCCGGCTCCATTCGTTATGGAACTTCCAGCATATCACTGGCCAACCGTATCTAACGTATTAAGAAGTATGTGGGAGCGTGGATGGTCCTTCATCAAAAAAGCTGGTACTATCATTCTTTTATCTACTATCGTATTGTGGTTCTTAATGAGCTTTGGATGGGAAAGCGGAAGCTTTGGAATGGTAGAAGAATTAAACAATTCTATTCTTGCTTCTATTGGTAGCGCAATTGCATGGATTTTTGCTCCTCTTGGCTGGACACAGGCCGGAGAAGGATGGAAGATGGCAGTTGCAGCCGTTACCGGATTAATCGCAAAAGAAAACGTAGTTGCAACATTTGGTATGTTGTTTGGTTTTGCAGAGGTTGCAGAAGATGGTGCAGAAATCTGGGGAAACCTTGCAACTGTTATGACACCAATCGCAGCTTATGGATTCTTGGTATTTAACTTATTGTGTGCACCTTGTTTCGCAGCTATGGGTGCCATCAAGCGTGAGATGAACAATGCAAAATGGTTCTGGTTTGCAATTGGATATCAGTGTGGATTAGCTTACTTAGTATCTCTTTGCATCTACCAGATTGGTACTTTAATTACAACAGGAGCATTTGGCGTTGGAACAGTAGTTGCATTTATTATTGTAGTTGGATTCATTTATCTGTTGTTTAGACCTTATAAAGAAAGTTCTTCCCTTAACGTAGGGGGAAAAGCAGTTGCCGGCTTAAAATAACAAACAACAGATTCCATTTGGAAAGGAAGTATGCAGATGGGAACTTTAATTGTAGGTATCATTTTACTTATCATTGTAGCACTTATTGTAGCAAGCATGGTGCGTGACAAGAAAAATGGAAAATCATTACAATGCGGAGGCGATTGCAAAAACTGCGGAGGTCACTGTCACTAAGAGCCCAGGTTTTGGAGGAATTCGTATTATGCAAAAAGATAGCATTATTCAGAAACTGAAAGAACAAGGATGCCGTATCACAAAACAGCGCCTGATGCTGCTCGATATTATTTTGGAGGAGGATTGTTCTTGTTGTAAAGAGATTTATTACAAGGCATCCAAACAGGATCCAAAGATAGGGGCAGCAACGGTCTATCGTATGATTAATACGCTAGAAGAGATTGGAGCAATCAGCAGGAAGAATATGTATAAGGTTTCCTGCGATGACGATTGCGAAAACAAGGCAAATTGTACCTGCACAATCGAGTTAGATGATAATTCTGTTATTGAGTTATCGGAGCATAACTTAAGACACATTATTGCATCAGGTCTTACAGCGTGCGGATATCTGAATGGACAAAATATTAAAAGCGTGAAAACAACCCCATGTGCTTGTGGAAACGCATCATAAAAAATTGCAGTCAGTGAAAACTGGCTGCAATTTTTTTATGGAAAAAGAAGGTCTGATAATGAGAAAATAAACCGTTTAACAGTCTTGACGAAGCAGCCTAATATCGGTAAAATATAGACAGTTAGTTAAGACTAACTAAAAACTTTGAGGAAAGGATGCTTATGTGCCAGGAAACATTTGAACTTGTAAAAGGGATGAATTTGAAGAAAATTGATACGCAGCTTGCGCTGCAGTGCGCACCGCTTATTACAGGAATCAAGATAGCCAATCTTTTGATTGTGCAGGATGCAAATGAAAAGCTGGTTCGCATGGTATTGCAACGGAGTGGGATTTCCTTTTATCGTTTACTGCAATACAAACATAAGACAACATTCTTACTTTTCCGCAGACAACAGCTGGAATCTTACTTAGCCCAAAGGGAAGTGCAGAGTGTGTTAAAGCAACAGGGATATGAAGATTTCACAATGGGAAACCTACTAAGGACATTTTCCATGCGCTATCAGGAATGCAGAAAAAACGGTGAAGATTTTCCACATGAGATGGGAATTTTCCTCGGATATCCGGTAGAGGATGTCACAGGATTTATCGAGCAGAAAGGACAAAACTTTTTGTATTCGGGATATTGGAAAGTCTATCAGGATGTGGAGCAAAAGCAGGCATTATTTCAAAAATATGAGCTTGCGAAGGATTTGTTGATCAAACTGGTATCCGATGGTACAGATATCAGAGAAATCATAGATTATTATAATAAGAAAGAACTGCACATTGCAGGATAAAGAAGGAGGATATTATGAGTAAAATTCAAGTAGTTTATTGGTCACAGACAGGAAATACAGAGGCGATGGCAGAAGCTATCGGAAAAGGTATCACAGATGCTGGAAAAGAAGCAAATGTAGTGCCGGTAAGTGGAGCATCCATGGACGAGTTAAAGGCAGCAAACGTATTTGCAATGGGATGCCCGGCAATGGGAGCTGAGGTGTTAGAAGAGATGGAAATGGAACCTTTTGTAACAGAGGTGGAAGGATTTGTCTCCGGAAAAACAGTTGCATTGTTTGGTTCCTACGGCTGGGGAGATGGACAGTGGATGAATGACTGGGTAGACCGTATGAATGCTGCAGGAGCAAAGGTTTTAAATGGGGAGGGACTGATTTGCATGGAAGCACCGGACGATGAGGCAATTGCAGAATGTGAAAGCCTTGGCAAACAGTTAGCAGGTATCTAAGATGAGCGTTGTAATCGTAGGAGGGCACGACCGTATGGTGTCCCAGTATAAGAAAATCTGCAAAGAGCATCATTGTAAAGCGAAAGTTTTTACACAGATGAGTGGAAACTTAAGTACAAAAATCGGAAGTCCGGATCTGATTATTTTATTTACCAATACCGTGTCGCATAAGATGGTGCATTGTGCATTGACAGAGGCAGAAAAATGTAATGCAGATATCGTAAGATGTCATACAAGCAGTGGCACAGCATTACATGATATTTTAAGAGAGGCGTGTGGGGCCGCTTGTTAAGAAAAGCTTGTGGGGATAGCAAAAATATTGTATACTATAGAGAGAAAAGGGTTCATTCAATAAAGAATGAACCCTTTTAGAGTAGAAAAAGATGGTGATAAAATGAGATTCGTTGCAATTTTGCTATACGCAGCTGTATTGCTGATGTTGATTCATACAAATTTCAAGGCAAAAGAGAGAGAAGGAAGACTTGCAAAACAGGTACGAAGTGTGTTAGTGACCGCGATGCTAATTACATTTTCGTACCTGTTGTTACTTTTTTCAAACAACTACATATTTAGTTCTATATGGTATAGTATCTATTTCATGTCGATGGACTGGCTCTGCTTTGCATTGCTGGAATATGCCCTGATTTATATTGACCCGTCGAAACATTTTCCAAAGACACGCCTTGCCACGGTTTTGATTTTATCGGTTGACAGTGTGTCGATTGCCTTAAATGTAAAATTTGGGCATATTTTTCATTATAAAGCAACAAGATGGGATGGAAAAATCTGGCTCGCCGTCACGGGAACACAGTTATTTAACGTTCATCTGGCAATCTGTTACTTTTTGCTTGGGCTGTGTTTTTTTGAGCTGTTGCGGGCGGCATACAGGAGTCCGAAGCTTTACCGGGCAAAATATGAAAATGTTGTCATTGGATTGTTAGTCGTGGTGTTTGTAAACGCATTTTTTGTCTACACATCGTTAATCGTCGATTTATCCGTGCTTACCTACGGATTTGCCGGGATTATTTTTTATAATTATACCTTTGAATATCTGCCGAAAATTCTTGCAGTGCGTGCCTCATCCGTGATGGTGCATTTTTACTCGGACCCGATTCTGGTATTTGATATGGATGGCGCCTGTATTACCGCAAACCAGATTGCAGTAAAAAGATTTTCCGTTGGAGAAAAGAGTTCTTATGGAAATCAGGAAAATGTATTGTCTGAATTTTGTGAACAATATAAAATTTGTAAAAAAGAGGAATTAAACAAAAAGTTTACAAAAGAGAAAAAAATCAAAACGAAGCAGGGAGCGATTTTTTACCGGATTGAATATAATATTCTTAGGGATAAAAAGAAACAGGAAATCGGTTACTATTTCTTGCTGCATGACATGACGGAGGAGATAACCGCGAGAAACCGGGAATGGTATCTTATGACGCATGACAGGCTGACCGGGCTTTATAATCGGGAGTATTTTTATGAACAGACGAAAAAGATGCTGGAGGCACATCCAGATACGGAATTTGTGATAGTATGCTCGAACATTGGACAGTTTAAGCTTGTAAATGAGTTCTTTGATGTGGAATTTGGAAACAATATTTTAAAAAATATTGCGGATACCATGCGAAAAAATGCGACAGAGAAGTCTGTGTATGGAAGACTGGGCAGTGACCGGTTTGCAATCTGTATTCCGGCCAAATCGTACGATGAACGATGGTTTTTGGATGATACAGGGAAAATCGAGGTAAAGGATATTCATAATTATAATCCGCCTTTCTGCGAAAGGCACCAATGCGTCATGAAACACTTTGGCTAACTTCCGCTTTTCTAATTTATATTCCTTCTGATATTATTTACCTATAAGACTGACACACTACAGAACACGTGGAGGTGAGTGGCGGGGCTGTATAGCGGCGACCTCGTATAATTATTTGTTGTCGGTCATCCGTTAAGGCATCAATGATTGGCGCATAACGTAGCCCGTAAACTTATCTCTTCCAAAGTCGACTCGATTTTGCCGGATGACCAGTCACTGTCAGTTTTATAACGCTAAATCATCAGGAGGTACTTTTATTGTCGTTTAAAATTCTCAAAAATAACTGTTGTGGTCTTGACGTCCACAAAACCTGGATCTATGCCTGTATCGGCATAACTGATTCCCTGAAACGTACCGAGTATAAAGAAGCCCGCTTTTCTTCCTTTACCAAAGGTCTGCAGGAGCTGTGTGACTGGCTTTCCAAATACAACTGTACGGATGTCTGCATGGAATCTACCGGTAAGTACTGGATCCCTGTTTTTAATGTTCTGGAGAAGAATAACATCTGGGTTACTCTTTCCCACCCCAAATATACCAAACCGCAAAAAGGCAACAAGACTGACCGCAAGGATGCTAAATGGATTTGTGACCTATATATGTGTGGAATGGTAAAACCTTCCTTTATTCCACCGGCTGACATCCGTGAATTAAGAGATTTAGTAAGATACCGTTTCAAACTCACTTGTATGATCACCGGTGAGAAGAATCGTGCTCATAACTGTCTTACTGTTTCTAACTTAAAACTGGATGATGTCTTTTCTGATATATTTGGTAAATCCTCCCGTTCCATTACGGAACAGATTTTACAACACCCTGGGGAAACATTTGATGTGTCACCTTTTGTGGATAGCAGATGTAAGACTCCTACCGAAGAAATACAAGCTGCTGTTGATGGTGCCATATCCAAACAACAAGCTGTAAAGCTCAGACAATGTTTAAATCACATTGATGAATTAGAAATGCACAAAGTAGAAATAGAACGGGAAATCTTTCGTCTCAGTGATAAGTATGAAAGCATTCTCAATCTTATACGAACCGTACCTGGATTCGATAAGACCCCAATGACTGCTATTCAGGTGCTTTCTGAAATCGGAGGTGATATGTCTGTCTTCCCCACAGCTAAAAACCTCATATCATGGGCTGGATGTTGTCCCCGTAATGATCAAAGCAATCATAAAATCAAATCCACTAGGATTTCCCGTGCTGGTTCTTATTTTAAACCAGTTTTGGTGCAAGTTGCAAATGCTTTAATCAAATCCAAGAAACACCCAGAATTTACAAACCGTTATCGACGTATAAAAGCACGTCGTGGTCACAAGAAAGCTATCATTGCCATCTGTCGTATGATCCTGACCGCTATCTGGCACATACTCACAGATCTAAAACCATATACGCCTGAAGGTTTTCTTGAATCGCGACCTGTGAATAAATCCAAAGTATTGACTACTTCACAGGCACTTAATTTAATGAAGCAGCGAGGCTACATTATCAAAGATGATGTTGTTCCTGTTACCTGATTAGGTGTTGTGTATATATTCAATTTTTAAAACCGACTGCTTAGGCGGTTTATTTGCTATGCTCTTTATTTTTAGGCTGTCCTCTACTTGTTTGTTTCAAACTTTCACGTTTGTAAATTATTTTGGAGTCTATTTTATTAAGAACCGCGACATGTCAGTGGGAGCAATGTGTGACCGCGCAATCACTGCCATTGAATCCATAAAAGGGGATTACAATAAAAATGTTGCCTATTACAATAAGGAAATTCATGAAGAATATATGAGGGAACAGAAGCTGATTGCGGATTTTGATGAAGCAATCGAGGCGGAGGAGTTTGAAATCTATATTCAGCCACAGACTTCACTTACAACCGGACGCTGTGAAAGTGGCGAAGTGCTGGTTCGCTGGTGTCATGGAGAGGATGGCATGATTTCGCCGGGCGTATTTATTCCGGTATTCGAGAAAAACGGCATGGTAGCGCGATTAGACCGCTATATCTGGGAAAAGGCATGCCAGGTTTTAAATCGCTGGGAAAAAGAAGGAAAAGGCGAAATGTCGCTGTCTGTGAATATCTCACCAAGAGATTTTTATTACATGGATATTGCAAAGGAATTTTCAAAACTGATTCAAAAATATCAGATTAATCCGGCAAAATTAAATCTCGAACTGACGGAAAGCGCGTTTGTAAGGGAACAGGAGCAGATGTTAGAATTGCTGGAACGCTTGCAGAGTCTGGGATTTTCGATTGAAATGGATGATTTTGGAAGCGGTTATTCTTCTTTGAACACCTTAAAAGATATTCCGGTGGATGTTTTAAAAATTGATATGGGATTTTTCAGTGATACAGATGCAAAAAGCCGTAGCAGAAAAATTGTGGAGATGGTCGTCCAGCTTGGTAAATCACTTGGAATCGCAGTGATTGCAGAGGGAGTGGAAAAAGAGGAAATCGTTACCTTTTTGAAAGAAGTCGGATGCGACATGATACAAGGTTACTTTTTTGCGGCACCGATGCCGGTTGATACGTTCGAATCCCGGTATTTTTCTGAATAAATGGAGTTTGCCAATGAAAAAGAAGCACGTTTGAGGGAACGTGCTTCTTTATCGTTGAAGTTAAGGGTTCTTCAACGAAAGGGGGAGAGTTTATGAAAATTTTTGAAAAGGTTGTTTACCTTTTGACAGGTATTAGGATACCAACAAATTGTGACCAAAATAAGGACATAATCTGAAGAAAAAATGAAGTCTATCGAAAGATTTTCTAAAAATGTCCTGGAAATGAATGTTAATTTTATCACAAAAGTAGTATAATCGGTATATCACAATGGGTAAATGGGAAAAGAGAGGTATGATATTTCATGGAGAATGAAAACAAATATGCACTGCTGGTAGATGCGGACAATATTGCACCAAAGTATCTGGATATTATACTAAGTGAGGCAAAAGAGTTTGGTACCATCAGCATTAGACGAATCTATGGGGACTGGACGGACAATTCAAAATCGTCCTGGAAAGAGACACTGTTGGAGAATTCGATTACTCCAATACAGCAATATACCTATACAAAAGGGAAAAATTCGTCGGATTCAGCGATGATTATTGACGCCATGGATATTTTATATGGAAATAATGTAGATGGGTTTATTCTGGCATCCTCGGACAGTGATTTCACAAGGCTTGCCATGAGACTTAGGGAATCCGGCAAGGATATTATCGGAATGGGAGAGAGCAAGACGCCATCTCCTTTTGTAAAAGCGTGTCGTGTGTTTAAGACGCTTGATGTGCTGTATAAGGCAACACGTCCTGGCAAGAAGAAAGTCAAGGAAAAGGGTGTTAAAGTAGAGGTGGAGCAGGAAGAACAGGAAGTAGCACCAATCACAAGTTTTGAGACCATCAAATCAACCATTATTTCACTGATTGAGAATAAGTCTCAGGATGATGGATGGCTTTTCATGGGAGATTTGGGAAATTATCTTTTGAAAGAGTTCCCGGATTTTGACTGTCGTAACTATGGATTTAACAAGCTGACACAGCTTGTGGCAAGTTTTGACGAGATTCAGACGAAATCAGGAAAAACAAGCCGTGGAATCACACTTGTCTATGTGAAAAAGAAATAGGAATTAGCGAAAAAGCCGCGTAAGAATGGAGATTTTATGGAACAGAAAATCAACATTGTATCAAACGATTCCATTGCAAACGAATTAAACATTGCAAACCTGACAGAACTTTTAAATACACTTGGAATCGATGCGAAAGCGCAGAAACAGGCAGGACAGATTACCCTGCAGGTTGCTTATACAGGAGAACAGATATCCAATCTGAAAAAGCGAAATGCGGGACGAAAAAGAAAGCTGACTGAGAATCTGACATACGGAGATGTGGAGCAGCTGTTAGAAACTACATCTGTAAATGAAATCGCCCGATTAGCAAACATTTCAAGGGCAACCTGTTATCGAAGAATTCAAAGATTAAGACAGTACCAGGAGGAGAGTAAGAAAGAGAATGCTCCTTTTGGTGAGATTTATAAAGGATATACGTTTTAAAGGAGAGACTTTACTTGGTGTACCAGTTGAGGCACATTAAGATAAAGTCTTTCATTGTTTCACAAAAAGGGATGTCAGTCTTTTCTTTTCCAATTAAAGACATTGCTTCTTTTATCAATGGGTGATTCTGGCAGCCACTGTTGGTTCCAACGGCATAGTGATAGATGGCAAGAAAAAGCTGTTCTGCTTTTTCATTAGAAATATGAAGATTCTCTGCCAAAACGGAATTGAGCTGATCCGCCAGAGTATAGTAAGATTTTTTGAATGCGGCAAGGCGTTCAATGGAAACGTTTGTCTCGATAATGGTAGAGAGAATGGCACAATATTTCAAATAATCGCGGTGGCAGTTTAAAATATTTGCCCAGACTTCTGCCAGGACTTCATGGCTGTAAGTGCAGCCGAGCGGATACGCACTGAGTAGATTTGTCATGTAAGCATCCCGTTTATCTGCAATGATTTCCAGGAAAATGTCTTCTTTTGTTGTGACATAGTTATAGAGCTTACAGCGGGACCAGCCAAGCTTATTTGCAATGGTGGTCAGTGTAATCTCCTGATAGTCCTCCGTTGAAAAAAGAGCATCGGCTGCCTCCTTGATTTCCACCAGACACTGTTCTTTTTGTTTTTCACTTCTTGCACGTACACAACAAGACATGTTTTACCCTCCTAGAAAGTTCTTATTTTTATTATAACGTGGGAATGGAAAATTGACAAGATACAAATTGTATGATATATTTCAAATAATAGACACGGCGTATGTTAACAAACGAGAGGATGAAATAAAATGACGAACCGATTATTTGAGATTTTGGTAGATTCATTTTGGAAAATACTTGTGCCGGGTATTACGATGACAGTACCTTTGACGATTATTTCCTTTGCAATTGCACTTGTTATTGCAGTTGTCGTTGCATTGATTCAGGTAGCAGATATCAAGGGCCTAAAACAGCTTGCCAGATTTTATGTGTGGGTAATCCGTGGAACGCCGCTTCTGGTGCAGCTATATGTGATTTTCTATGGCTTGCCAAGACTTGGACTTTTAATCAATCCGGTTCCGGCTGCGATTTTTGTATTTGCAATCAATACCGGCGCCTATGATTCCGAGACGATGAGAGCAGCGATAGAGTCTGTTTCCAAGGGACAGTTAGAAGCTGGCTACTGTGTGGGAATGAGCTATTGGCAGACGATGCGTCGAATTGTGCTTCCACAGGCATTCCGTACCGCATTTCCGCCGTTATCAAACTCCTTAATCAGCCTGGTAAAAGATACGTCTCTTGCCGCAAACATTACGGTACTGGAGATGTTTATGGCGACACAGCGTATTGTGGCAAGAACTTACGAGCCATTGGCATTGTACATAGAAGTTGGTGCCATCTACTTACTTTTCTCAACCGTGCTGACGAAGTTACAGCGTGTGGGTGAGAAGAAACTGGCAAAATACGGAGCATAGGAGGTCATGGCGTTGTTAGAAATACAGAATATTCAGAAAAAATTTGACGGCATGGAAGTCTTAAAGGGCATCAGCCTTTCCGTGAAAAAAGGTGATGTTGTCGCAATTCTTGGACCAAGTGGCTCCGGGAAAACAACATTGCTTCGCTGCCTGAATTTTTTGGAGACAGCGGATGCCGGAACGATGGTGTTTGATGGAGAGCAGTTTTCTTTTGGACATGTAAGCAAGAAGGATATTGCCAGAATCCGCAGAAAAACAGCATTTGTTTTTCAAAATTACAACCTATTTTTGAATAAGACAGCTTTGGAAAATGTGACAGAAGGTCTGATTGTTGCAAGAAAGATGCAAAAAGAGCAGGCGATTCAGATTGGAAAACAGGCATTGGATAAGGTAGGACTTTCCGATCGTTACGATTACTATCCAAGTCAGTTGTCGGGAGGACAGCAGCAAAGGGTTGGAATTGCAAGAGCGCTTGCCACAGATCCGGAAATCATCTTTTTTGATGAGCCAACGAGTGCCTTAGATCCGGAGCTTGTCGGAGAAGTGCTGACAGTTATGAGAAAATTAGCTGAGGAAGGCCGTACGATGATTGTGGTCACACATGAGATGAATTTTGCAAAAAATGTGTCATCGCATGTAATTTTTATGGAGGATGGCTCCATTTTAGAAGAAGGAGATGCCAAAACATTTTTTGAACATCCAAAAGAGGAGCGTGTCAAACTTTTCTTAAAAACATTAGGACAGGAAAACAGAAAGGATAGCGTATGAAAAAGAAATTAATCGCATTACTAATGACAGTGGCAGTTTCTGCAACCGTATTTGCAGGCTGTGGCACAGAGAACAAAGCAGACGAGAATACAACAGAAGCAACTACAAATGTAAATGAAGAGGGCGGTGATTTATTAAGCCAGATTCAGGATAAGGGAGAGATTGTAATTGCAACAGAAGGAACCTGGTCTCCATGGACCTATCACGATGAAAACGACGAATTAGTTGGATTTGACGTGGAAGTTGCAAAGGCAATTGCAGAAAAATTAGGCGTGAAAGCAACTTTTGTGGAAGGTGAATTCGATGGACTGCTTGCCGGAATCGAGGCAGGACGTTACGATATCATGGCAAACGGAATTGAAGTGACAGATGAGAGAAGCGAAAAATATGATTTTTCCGATCCATATGCTTATATTCGTACCGCAATTATTGTAAAAGATGACAACGATTCTATCAAATCTTTTGAAGATTTGGATGGAAAACAGACTGCAAACACATTAACAAGTACTTACGCAGCGCTTGCAGAAAGCTATGGCGCAACTGCAACAGGCGTAGATGATTTGAACCAGACCATCGAACTTTTGCTTGCAGGACGTGTAGATGCAACTTTGAATGCAGAGGTTACTTACTATGATTACATGAACGCACATCCAGATGCAGCTTTAAAAATTGCAGCGTTGACCGATGATGCATCTTTAGTCGCAATTCCAATGAGAAAAGGCGATGAAACAGCTTCTTTAAGAGAGGCAATCAACAAAGCAATCGTAGAACTCCGTGAGGAAGGCGTTTTAGCAGATTTGTCCAACAAATATTTTGGAAACGATATTACTGCGGAATAAGAAAGTGATTTGAAACAATGATTACCCAGGAAATAGGTCGGTTCTTCTATGAAAATGGAAGGGACGGCAGGTTTTCTGGGTGTTTTTTATTTAATGACTGTAAAAATATATCAATGTGGATGTACTGTAAAAATAATAGAATTCGATAGTAAATGTAACATTTATAAGTTCTGTTGTTTAGTGTTAGAATGTTGCATTTACTTATATATTTTACGTGGTAGCTGGTCAGACATATACTTATTTTCTTTCAAGTGGCAGCGTTCAGACATATACCTATTTTCTTTCAAGTTGTAGCGTTCAGACATATACCTATTCGCTAAAGTCAGGTTTAACGAATAAATACATGTCTCAAAATTAATTATGAGACATATATTTAATATGGATAGGTTTTGAGATTTTCATAAAGGTATATGGAATCATATAGATATAGGGAATACAGAAATGTGATGTCCTAATGTAGACGTTATTATCAAGTAAAGGGCGTACGAGGTTTGGAAAGCTAGGATACGCCCATTTTTCAGGAAAATCAGTCGCTAAAAACAGCTAAATGGGCGTGGAGATAGAATGAAGTTCTTACTACGCCCCGATTTTCGTAAAAACCGGGGCGTACGATGGTTATTCTATATCCGTACTGCCCATTTGAGGAAAATTTTAACTGAAAAAGAAGGAAAAATGGGCGTAGGGAATGAAGAATATTCTTAAACGCCCACTGACTCATTCTAAAAAGTAATTATATCAAAATCCGGAGAATTATCCTAAGAAAAAGAACCTCCTCCCATCCTAAAGAAAAGTGAAAAAACCAGAAAGCTCTGTATGCGATTATTCTAATATGAAAGCAGGGAAATACATGTTTTTAGAAATAAAAATCGCATACAGAGCTTCTGTGTCTGGAAAACCTTGATTTTACTGACTTTTTAAAGATTTAATTTCAATATTTGCCAAATCATGGGGTGCAAATTGCAATTCCGGAACGACCATGTCGTATCGGTGCATCCAACCGACGTCGACTCCAACATAATTTGCAACTTCATTGACAGTGACACCTTTTAATGATAGTAAGTAGGCAATACTTCCGTTTCGCAAGTCGCTCAGGGTATAGTTATAAGAACCTTTTGAAAAAGAAACATATTTTTGATAAAGGCGCTGCAGCCCACGTGGAGTTAAGGCATCTCCCCTTGTGTTGACAAAAAGGGAATCCTGATTGGATGGCGAAACGGAAATCAGTTCCTGAATCAATTTTGCAATATCGTTTGGAATTTTTACTACCCGCTTCTGCCGCTTTTCTCCTAAAATAAATCCAAAGTGATTGGTAGAATCCACAATAATGCGGCTTCGTTTCAGAGAACAAAGTTCAGAGGTCGTCAGGGAGCACCGGATGACAATGCTGACTGCAACGTAAAGCTGTGGGTCTGCCTTGCACATCGTAAGAATGGAATCCATCTGTTTTAAATCTGGAACATGCTCCTTAGTAAGATAAACGTCGGGTTCTGGAAGATTTACCTCGGTAAATGGATTCTGATAAGCACGAATACTCCAGGTCAAACCATTTTGTAAGATAAAATTTGCAATTGAATGCAATCTGGAAAAACGCACCTGAATCGTGGAAAGCCTTAATTTTCCTAGATGATATCGATTTAGCTGATCATCAAAAAAGTTTTGCGCGTCCTGACCGGTCAATTCTAAAAAGTCTTTCTGACAAAAATCACAGATAGCACAAACTAACGAAAAATAATCGTTTTTTGTTTTAGTGGATCGAAAGGAATCTGAAAACCTTGGCCAGATGCGCTGGTAAAAGGTTGTTGAAAAATAGATACTTGGTTCTCTCATTTTGTTACTCCCGTCTGCCGTTGGCAGCAAGCTTTAAGAAATCTGTAAAATCCTGCAGCTGATTATCGCTAAAGTCATGAAAAAAATTGTTTACAACGCTCTCCTGTGCTGCAAGCAATGTGGCAACGACCTCATCCGAATGGTGTGACAGATAAATGTGTTGGCAGCGACGATCATTTGTATCAACAACAAGTGAGACAAAGCCTTTTTTTACAAGAGCATCCAGAGCCTTTGAGACATAAGCCTTGGAAAATCCACGATTCTGGCAGATTTCCTTTGCGGTATCAAACGCCGGATGAGATGCAAGAAAAACTAAAATATCCGCTTCTGCCCTGGAAATCTGACACGATTTGGCAGCACTTGTAAAAACAGTGTCATATTGGCTGGAAAATAAATTGTTGAAATAAAACAGTAAATTGAGGTCAAAATGGGTCATAAATCCACTCCTTTTTTCGAAAATAGATGAAAAAATCACTAAAATAGTTTCTTGAAAAACTAATTTTATATGTGAAAATAATAGTTTCTGTATAAACTAATTATAAATAAAAATAGTATTTTTGTCAAAGAATTTTGTGAGAAATATCGTCGAAAACCTTGTAAAATGCAAGGAAAATTGCAAAAAATGTCATGCATGACCAGGTGGCTTCAAAATTAGATTTCTGGAAAACTAATAAAATATCCGGCATTGGAGAAAAAATAGAAAAATGTAAAATGATGCCAATCCGTCATTTCGTGAGAAAACGACAGGATTCTTTCAAAAAGAAGAGGTGCACCAGGTAAGAATGATTCCATAAGATGAAAGAGAGATTGCAACCACTGTCTCATATTTAATTTTGAGACAGCAAGGAAATCCATCAAATAATATGGAACAAGACAATAATATTCTCAGCTACTGACTTTTTAGGAATTCGATTTTAATATCTGCCCAATTATGGGGTGCAAATCGCAATTCCGGGATGACCATGTTGCATTAATGCATCCAGGAAAAGGAGAAGTTAGACATCATAACATACAAGTGGAAAGGGAATATTATATGTTTTGTGAGAAAAGATGGGGTTGGATGATTCTCGCGGAGTTGAACAATGTCGCAAATGCTACCCGCTGCAGGCGGAGAATCTTGCTTGCAGGATTCTTTCTGCAATGCAAAATATTTCTTGAAAATATGACTCGAAGGTATTGAAACCTGCAATGCATGGGAATTGAGATGTTTTGGGTGAGGGTTTATCCTTGTTTGTGTTTTTATGTGGAGGGTGTAATTTTCATTTTATTATATGTATGTGTGGTGGGAAGAGATAAATGGCGGTTTTGTCGTTCTATATACATATCCCGACAATATGCGTCTTTTTTTACAGTCTTTCCTTATCGCTCTACCCTCCTTCTTTATCCACTCCTTTCTTTCCGGAATAATCCCAAAAACCTTTATTATATCTTACATTCCTACAAAGATTGAAGTATCATAGGGGCGTTGCTACACTTGTGAAGGTAACGCATGTTTCTGCATTACATATTAATTATTGTAAAATCCTGGCTATCTTTTGACACCCGAATCCTATGACAAAAAAAGCGTTCACAGACAGATTTCTCCATCTATAAACGCTTCTTGTCTTGATTCGTCCATTCTTTCTGCAATCGCTGCAGCTTCAAATAATTGTCCAAATTTTCTTATTTCTAGCGGCCTGCTCTTTTATTTTTCCAGCTTTGCATAGGTCTTATCCGTAAATTTCTGATTCTCGATGATAAAACGCTCATGTGTACCTTCTCCAATCAACCCGGACTTATCATAAACTTTTACATCAAAAACAAGACGTTTGCGGTCAACTTCTACCAGTTTGGTCTCACATGTTACTTTCATGCCAACCGGTGTTGCGGAAACATGCTTTACATTCACAAGTGTACCAACGGTACCTTGTCCATCCTCTAAATATGGCTCTACGCTGTTGCTTGCTGTATTCTCTACAAAAGCAATCATACAAGGGGTTGCATAGACATCCAGTTTTCCGCTTCCCATTACTTTTGCTGTCATCTGTTCCGTTACTGTGGTTGTCTGATTTGCGGTAATTCCAATTTCCATCTGTGTAAATTCCTTTCTGGTTCTGATTTTCTTAAGCCTATTATACCTAATTCCAGGCAGGAGTAAAATACTCTACGACATATTTTTTGATTTTTTCACGTTCTGTGCCAAGTGACAATGCAAGCTCGGCGTATAACCGGTCTTCTGCGATATGAAAATACTTTTCATCGATTGCTGTAATTTTTTTTCCATTTTCTTTCCGCTTTTGAATTCGCAAAGAAAGTGTTTTTATCATCTGAAGAAGATTCGTACAATTGCCACCGTTTACGTTCTCTTTGTAAATTTCTTCCCGTCTCTTTTCTTCCGTGATTCCGATTGGTTCAATCATTCCAATGTGATTCAAAAGATCCATCGCCTCTTCTTTTGATAATACCGGTCTCATGCGGCTTTCTTCTTTTTCAATTGGAATAAAAATCTTACTGCCTAAATTGGATAGCGGTACCAGGGTGTAGTAGAGATCTCCTGAACTGTTAAATTCCAGTGGACCAATGCTTTCTACTACACACGGACCTTTGTTACCACATACTACATAATCATCAACCTGATACATACTTACCTCCTTAAAAAAATAGACTTATCATCGAATGTCTCCAAGATAAGTCAATTCCAAACATCAGTTATAAACTTCTTGTCTTAAAAGCTGAGAATCTCATGTATAAAATATTCTACTCACGAAATCAACCTTTTCCTGAATATCAATATCCCCTGACATTTCCCATTCCCACTATTTCTATTATAGCACATTTTTACCCAATTCGTAAGGCAAATAGCGGTAAATATGAAAAATTTGTGAAAAATGCGCACAATTCATCCCTATTGTTTTTGTGATTATCACATATTTTTTGTTCTTTGTGACTTCTTTCCTATGTGCATTTCGTTGATGATACAATTTTTCGCTTACAAAATTTTTCATAAAATGCAAAAATACCTTTAATGAATTTAATACTCATTGAATTCATTAAAGGTATTTTAATTGTAATACACGTTATTTGCAGTCATCAACCAAGTGCAACATCTAACGACATCATCAAGGTAAATCCAACTGCAAAAAGAATAGTTCCAATATCAGAATGCTCTCCTTCTGCCATCTCCGGTACAAGCTCCTCTACCACCACATACATCATGGCTCCGGCTGCAAAACTGAGCAGATATGGCAATAACGGAATGATAAAATATGCGGCAAGAATCGTAAGTAGAGCTCCAATTGGTTCTACCACACCAGACAACGTTCCATAAAGAAACGCTCTTTTTTTGCTTGCTCCTTCTGCCCGAAGTGGCATGGAAATGATTGCGCCCTCCGGCAGGTTCTGAATGGCAATTCCAATGGAAAGTGCCAAAGCTCCCATCATCGTAATCTTTGCTTCGCCGGACATCCAGCCAGCATAGATGACACCGACTGCCATTCCCTCTGGAATATTATGAAGTGTGACGGCAAGTATCAGCATCGTCGTCTTTTTTAACTTACTTTTCGGTCCTTCCGCCACCTCACTGTTTGCATGAAGATGCGGAATGATGTGATCCAGGAAAAGTAAAAACAAAATTCCAATCCAGAATCCGACCAAAGCCGGAAGGAATGCAAATTTTCCAAGTTCCGCAGATTGCTCCATCGCTGGAATCAACAGACTCCAGATAGATGCAGCAACCATAACCCCGGCGGCAAAGCCTGCCAGCGCTTTTTGCAGGACAACATTTAGTTCTTTCTTTAAAAAAAATACAAATGCTGCACCTATTGTTGTTCCAAGAAATGGAATCAGAATTCCTCTTGCGACTTCTTGCATCAGCAGCTTTCCTCCTCTCTCCTTTCGCATACAAAATCCTTATTTCAGATTTACTATACTATATGCAACAGTTATGAAAATGTTTTTTCAGTACGCCTCCACCCAGCCTGCGATATCCGCCGGCTCAAAATCATAGGTTAACGGTTTTCCATAAGCCTGCTCGTAGGCTTCTTTTTTCTGCTCATAATCAAGGTTCATCATCGCAATGCTATTTTCTCTTACACTAAGGTTTGGATCCGGATAAATCGGTTTTAAGACGTGAAGAATACACTTTGTTTTATAAAACTCCTCCGTCTCCTTTTCCGGTAAATCTACAATCTCTGTAAAACAAGAAATGACTGGCACATTCATTTTCGCTGCATAGTAATAAGTACCACGCTTTGGCGGTCTTGGCTTGCGGTAATTAAACCACATTTCCTGTTCCGGGTAAATCAGCACAAACTGTTTTTTCCTGATTTTTTCTTTTAACAGCTTTGGAAATACCTTTTCTAAGTAATTCTTATCGGAAGTAATCGGAATCACTCCGGCATGACGCATGATAAAGCCGATAAATCCCTTCATTGCAAGATTGGACTCCTGGCTTACAATAAAATACTTGCGTCTGCTGTGTTTTTTTACAAAAGTCCGAATTACCGTACTGTCAAGCGGATTAAAGTGGTTGCTGGTAATAAAGGCTCCACCTTTGATGTCTTTTACATTTTCCAATCCAACTACTTCCGTAGTTCTATTTTCTTTTCCACTGACGATATCAATGATAATCCGGGCAATAAAACCAAAGAAACGGTAGGACAATGTCTTTCTGGTATGCAGATAATGGCGGATAATCTTGTGCTTTTGTCTGGCGGATAAATTCGGGTCATCCACCTCTACCTTATTGTTGAACTTTCCCTGCCCGGCATTCTTCTTGATGTTTTCGATTACCAGATTTTTATTGGCTCCTATAATCATATACGCACCTTTTCTCCTCTTTCCATCACCTTTTTAAATGTAATATCAAAGTGAATCATCTCATTCGCACGGTTTACTAAAATTTCAAGTCCTTCATTGTCTGCTTTCTTTTGTTCCTCGGAACAGTTTTTCTTCTGTGCAAACAGTTCCTCATAGTAGGAGGACATTTTCGCATATTCCCAGAAGTAGTGATCATACGGTACATCATAATTCCACGGTTTAAAAAACAGATTATAATGTACCAGTTTTGGATTTTTCAATGGTTCACGCCCTTCTGCCGGCATAGCATCCCAACATTCGTCTAGATAAAGCATTCTACCATTACACATGGCATTCAGATAATCCTGATCCGGTGCCACACTGTCAAAATGGTATTTGCAAAGAAGTTCCATAAAACGTTCACTAAACTTTTTCTCACGCATCTCTTTTAGATTCATCAGTAACACACCGGAATTAATGTAGTCATTTCTTGAAACACCGATTACATTTTCAATATACTGCATCAAAATTTCGTTTGCCGCAATCGAGTGATCTTTGCAGCCTCCGATGATATTGTCACCCAAATCAATCTGGTATAATTCTGAAATATCGCCCGGTACCACCACGTCACTGTCAATGTAAATTCCTTTCTCATACTGTGGAAACATCTCCGCAATAAAAAGACGGAAGTAAATCGTAAGTGTAAAATTATTATGTCTTAGACGATTCTCAATTCTATCCGTAATCTGATCAAACTTATCCTCCATGCGATAGAACTCAATCTGAAACTTCTCTGACGCATTTTTTGCAAGAAGTTCCTGATTTCTTGCTGATAATTCCTGATGCATAATAATAATATGGTATTGAAATTCCTTCGACGCATTTGCAACCAAAGAGTGCAGCGCAACATCTAAATATGGTGCGTAAGTATCGTCAATTGAAAAAAATATTGGTATCGTATTGTTTCTCATCATAATCTCCCTTTACTTTCTTTTCCTGTTTATAGTTCATCAGACAGGCATATTCATTTAAAATGTCATCATACGCGAAATTTTTTAACACGCGATGCAGCCCCGTTACATTCCATGGTTTTACGGTAACGGTATGAAACCATGGAAAAAGGCGAAACGTCGTGGTAAAATGCTGCATGACCGTATCATCCTTTAATCTGCGCTGTTCGTTGTATTTTCTTGGTAAAATCTTTTTGGAGGTAACAAGCTTATTGATTGCAGCCTGATCCGGCAAAAACATTTTTTCTTCCTGGCACATTTTCCGGCACTTGGAAAAAAGTCCGGTCTCCCTTATTTTTTTCATATTTAAAAG
This sequence comes from Roseburia sp. 831b, assembly GCF_001940165.2. Lineage (NCBI taxonomy): Bacteria > Bacillati > Bacillota > Clostridia > Lachnospirales > Lachnospiraceae > Roseburia > Roseburia sp. 831b. The sequence continues at coordinate 136,079 of NZ_CP135163.1, forward strand.
CAAAACGCCAGAGTTCATATAATCAAATTTCAAAAAATGATTATGGTAAAACCACTTTCCATAGTAATCAAGCACTCCGGCCAGCTCATATCCGTCAAGATCTTCCTCATAAAATGAAAGGCAGTTCTGTCTGCATACCACATCATTGTCTAAATACAAAATCCGGTCTGGCAATGTTTCAATCTGATCTGCAAAAAGGCGAAGCATGCAATATGGTGTGAAACGTGTCTCCATATTGACACTTGGCATCTCTTTTTTAAATGCTTCCGTCACATCAAATTTTTCAATGGAACCATCTGGGTTGGTAAACCGAATCCGTTTCCGCAAAAATTCTAGCATCTCATCTGCAACCGGCTCATATTGTTTGCCGTTCCACTCTGCAGACATCGTAATCACATAAATATGCAGCGGTTCCGGCACATTCTTAAGCAGAGATAGAACCGAAATCAACATACCGCGCTCAATATTTTGATCACCACAATATAAAATATTCATATCTAGCTCTCCTTCTCATAACGGATATATTCATAAGAACTTCTTTTACTCCGCTCGCGCATGCAGCTTTCTATCTGGTCACGAAGCTGGTTTTGTTGTTCTTTTTTGGAAAGACTTTCGTCTGGGAAAAATGGGCCGTCCACGTACATCGTTATCTTTGGCTTCTTTCCATGCTTTCTTTTCTGATAGGTCGTCGTCATACAAAAAGATGGCGCCTGACATTCCACCGGAAATCGAAAGGAAGTTGCCGGGAACGGACGTATCTTCGTGTAATACGGCCAGACATGGGCTTCCGGATAAATCACCACACAGCATCCTTGTGAAATTCTCGTCTTAACAGCGCGGTAAAACGCTTTCATCTGGGATAAATCCATAGGAACCGGCAACGCGCCTAACATGGGCAAAAGTTTTCCAACCACAGGAACCCCTAAGTTTGCTGCGCTCGCCACCGAATAAAAACGTTTCGCACCACAGACCCTTGCCGGTGAAAAAACGTCTCCTATCGGCTGTGTATGATTTCCATATAAGAAATATCCCTTTTTCCGATAGGATTTTAGCACATCCCTGTTCTCTACGGAAATATGTAATCCAAATTTGCAGTAAAAAAAGCTGAAAATCCATGCTATTTTAAACAGAAGCCCGGCAAAAAACTGATACCATCTGCTCTTTTTTATATAAACATACGTATCCGGAAGTTTACAATCCTGATTCTCATTCACGACAACATCATCTTGAAAACTCCGGTAATACTGTACTTTGTTCGTCTTTTTCTCTGCCACGCTCTCACTACCCCATCAAACTCATTTTTGTCAAAACATGACATGCTCATTTATTGTAACACTTGTCCCCTTTTTATTCAACCTGATGTTCCTGTCGTATTGTTAATTTTTTATCAAAGTTTCCACATTTTTTGATATTTCCAATTACATGAGAAAAAAATACGATTCGAAACAGTTTTTCTCGTTCTCCTGTTTCAAATCGTATTTTAATCTTGTTTTTGTAAGGATTAGACTTCTTTTAATTCGTATTCTCTTGAGCCAAAACCAAGCGCTGCAGCTGCTTCTACGGTATGAACACCATTTCTGCTCTCAATTCGTTCCACGAGATGGTCACGTCCCGGATCATCGGACTGGTATACAAGGTCTAAACATGCCTGGTCAATTGCGATAGGGTCTAGGGAAACTAAGATTCCGATATCCTTCATGCAAGGGTCTTCTGCTACCGCACAGCAGTCACAGTCGACAGACATATTCTTCATGACATTGATATAAACCATATTTCCTTTAAAATAATCTACCACTGCAGAAGCTGCATCTGCCATCGACTCTAAGAAAGAATCATGGTCAGCGGTCCAGATTTCTTTTGGATCACCGGCGCCATGGATGTAAGCTTTTCCATAAGAAGAAGCCACACCGATAGACAACTGCTTTAATGCTCCGCCAAAGCCTCCCATCGGATGTCCTTTGAAATGGGACAATACCAGCATGGAATCATAGTTTGCTAAATCCTTTCCAACATAGTCAACCTTGATTCTTTTTCCATTTGGAATCGCAAGTTCAAGGTCTGGTCCCTCTGCGTCCATCAAATCCACATCAAAATACTGACTCCATCCATGTTTTTTTATGAGTTCTTTATGTTTTGCCGTCGTGTTTCTCGCACCTTCATATGCGGTATTACATTCCACAACAGTTCCTTTTACTTCTTCAATGATTGGTTTCCAAAATTCTGGTTTTAAAAAATTCTGATTTCCTTCCTCACCGGAATGAAGCTTTACAGCTACCTTTCCAGGAAGCTGCTTTCCAACAAGCTGATACATTTCTGCTACTTTTTCTGGTGAAATTTCTCTTGAAAAATATACAATCGGCTTCATTTTACATCCTCCTTGTTTTGTTTCCTTTTCATCATAACACTAAAGTTAACTTTAGGTGCAAGTTTTTTATTCTTTTTTCCCAATTTCTGTAATTAGCGTAGATACCAATTTCTTTGCATCGATTGGCTTTGACAGGTGTGCATTCATGCCTGCCTCGAACGATTTTTTCACATCCTCATCAAAGGAATTACCCGTCATTGCAATGATTGGTACTGTCTTTGCATCCGGGCGGTGCAGAGCGCGAATCGCCCTTGTTGCCTCCATGCCATCCATGACCGGCATCTGAATATCCATCAGAATGGCATCATAGTAATGGAGTGGCGCATGTTCAAACATCTTCTCTCCGACTTTTCCATTCTCTGCCACCTCTACGCGCATCTTTTTGTGAATCAAAAGTCTGGTTACAATCTCTCTGTTTAGCGGGTGATCCTCGCAGACTAAAATTCTCTTGTTTATTAATACATCCTCTTCCTCTTTTTTCTGACTCTCCTCTTTCCAGCGCGCAACCTGCTCTTCCGATGCAATTTTAATCGGGAGCGTAATCATAAAGCAGCTTCCTTTTCCAATTTCGCTCTCAATTTCAATCGAACCGCCCATCAAATCGACCAGATTTTTCGTGATTGGCATGCCAAGGCCTGTTCCCTCGCTTGTCTTGGCTTTGCGATGCTCTTCCTGGGAAAATGCTTCAAAAATATGTGGCAAAAAGTCTTTGCTCATACCGATACCGGTATCCCTTATCATGATTCTATCCACCGCAACTCCATTTTCTTCCGAAATACGTTTCATCACAAATTCAATTTTTCCATGTTCCGGTGTGAATTTTACAGCGTTTCCGACAATATTGACAATAATCTGTTCCACGCGCGCAATATCTACATATAAGACGGTAAATGGAATCTCCTCTATCCGCACTTCGAACTGAATATGTTTTGCCTCAATACTTGGGCGGAGCAGACGAAGTACTTCCTCCAGTACCCTTTTTCCATCGCAGACAACCGGATGAAGCTCTAATTTTCCATTTTCAATTCTACTGATATCCAATGTATCGTTAATCAGGCTTAACAGATACTGGCTGGACGCCTCTAACTGCTGAATATCCCTTGCAGCCTGCCCTTCCTGAATGGTTTCTTTCAGGAAAGATGTCATACCCAAAATACCATTTAAAGGAGTCCGCATATCATGGCTGATTCTGGAAATAAATGCTGTTTTTGCCGCATTTGCCTGTTTGGCTTCCTCGAGCGCATCCTGTAAAGCTTTCTTTTGTCTGATCCATTCCTGATTTACATCCCGGAGTATGCAGCTGATACGAACCGCATCTTCTCCGCCGTCATACTCCCGTAATCCGATAATTTCCGTCCACTGGTACGAGCCATCACACATTAACATACGAAGAATTGCGCTGCATTTTCCTTTTTGGAGCTCTCCCTGCGCTAGAAATTCTTTTAAAATCTCACGGTCATCCGGGTGAACCACCTTCTCGTCCACAAGATTTTTTCGTAATTCCTCGAATGGAACTTCTGAGATTGCATACTGATAATAATTGCTGGTGCAATAAAAGCCTGCCTGCACATTCCATTCCCAATATGCAATCCCAAGCATATTGATGACCCTCCGGTAATGGCGCTGTTCCTGCAGCGTGCGGATAAACTCCTCCGTTGTCCTTGTATGCACCGCATATAAAACTGCCTCATCGTTCTCCCCGATTACGGCCTCTGTCATCACATTGGCATCCACCCTTGTCGGGCAAATCTCTCCTGCCTTGGTTTTCACATGGAAAAAAGCATGAATCGACTTCTGATGTGAAATTGCCTCTTTCACCGTACTTCTTGCCATTTCAACATCATCTTTTGCAATATGCACCATGATATCGTCAAATTTCATGCACTCATCCGGCGTATATCCAAACGTATCTGCAAAGCCCTCCGACGCATAATCCACGACCACTCTGCCATCCTTTTTTAACCGGTAAACTGCAATTCCACCTGGAATAGACGCAAGAAGTGTCTTTTCCTTCAGCTGATTCTGTCTCATTTCTTCCAGATTCTTCTTAAGAATAACCTGCTGTTCCTGCTCCTTTGTCTCATCGGTAACATACATCATATAAGCGTCCATCCCGCTTATTGTGATTGCCTTCGCCCGAATCGAAAAATAGTGGCCACGCCGATACATCTTAAATTCTGAGAAATGCGCTCTTGGCAATTCCATAATATCTTCTTTGGTCAAAAATTCTGTTCTTCCGTAGGTTTCCAAAAGTTCCTTCTGGGATTTCCCGATAAATTTTCCAACATCCATCTCGCAGATTCTTGAAAATGCTGCATTTGCATATAGAATCGTGCGGGTCTTTTTGTCTGCAACGTAGACGCCCGCCTCTGAATCCTCTACAATATTGCGGAAAAAAGTATCTGCTGCTATCCCTTCCTGCAATTTTTCTAACAAATCACCCCGAATCTGTTCTCTTTCTGCTTCCTTCCCTGTAAACTCACGTTCCCCAGTCATAACTTTGCCCCTCACTTTTCTTAACCCTAACTACCTGTCATTTTCTATCTAAAACCCATTCCTTCTTATAAATTGATATAAATTTATTATACAATACTTTGAATAATTTTCAATCAATTTACCTGATTTTACCTAAATAGAATATACAAATAGGAAGATTTTTCTAGTGAAAAAGCAGACTTAACAGCGGAATTGTAAAAATTGACCCGAGTGTTGTCAGAAAAGTTCCCTGTGCCATTAATTTTTCATCCCCATGATATTGCAAACAAAGCATCGTCCCATTCGTTGCCACCGGCATTGCTGATATGATAACGGTAATGCCAAGCACAAGCGGATTTGACAAAAATGGGGAAAAAATTCCATACGTAATCAGTGGAATGACCAAAAGACGTATGATTGTGAAAAGATAAACTCTCACATTTCCAAACATCTCCTGAAATTTCATCTCTGCAAGCGAAGAACCGATGATTAAAAGTGCCGCCGGTGTTGTAATATTTCCAAGCATCGTACAGGTATTTCCAAGCAACTGCGGTCCTCTGACATTGCATAATGCCATGAGAAGTGATACATAAGATGCAATCATGCACGGAGAGAAAAATGTTTTAGCGGAAAAAACAGCCTTTTTCTCTATTTTTTCTGCCTGCGATCCCTCGCTTGCACTTTTTTGGATAAAACCAACGCCAACGGAATAGACCAGGATATTAAAAGGCAGGTTAAATACGCTGGTATAAAAAATGGCGCTGTCTCCAAAAATTGCCTGTGTCACCGGGAAACCGATAAATCCTACATTTCCAAAGCTTAGCATGAACTGGTACACACCACGCTTTGATACCGGCACACGAAGAATTCGTGGAAAAAGAAAAGCACCCAAAAATAACAGCACATAGCTTGCCGCTGCCACTAAGAGAAGCTGCAGGATTTCACCAACGTCCGGCAAGCTGTCCTGCGTCATCACCGACGATAGAATCATGGCCGGCAGCGTTATATTCAAAACTATATTCGTTAACTTTATCCGTGCCTCCTTGTCCAATATCTTTTTTTTGCAGGCATAATATCCTACCAAAATCACAAGAAATAATTCTATCATCTTTTGAAATACATTTATAAATCCCATTTCTAAGTCTTTCCTTTTTATTTATTATACTTATAATATAGGTTTGTTACGCCTGTTCTAAATTAAGGAAACGATCCCATTTTTCCACATCGCATGTTCCTTCTACTTTAAGGAAATACGTGTGCTCCTCTGTATCAATAAAAATCTCATAACAGTCTGACTTTTTCTCAATCGAATAAATGCTGCCTTCCTGCAGGTTTTTAAGCATGTCCAGATATACATCTTCTGTCAGGACAATGTCATCCTGTTTTTTGACAAATGTTCCATTCGCATCAAAGACCTGATATCCTTCTTCCACAAAGGTAAGAATTCTTCCATCCGGTATCTGAAATACAAGGTCATTCGTTCTCATTTTGCGGATATCGCGGTTGCAGGTATTTTCCGGCAAAATGGTAACGTTTGCAAGGTTCATATAAAAATATCCATTCATCTGCACAATTTCTTCGATAAATGCCTCTTTAAATTCAAAATGTTCCAATTCGTTTGTTGTCTGATATTTCAATGTTTTCTTTCCTTTCACATAAAACTAGCAGGGCAGCCGAAACTGGTCACCCTGCTAACTTATTTTAACACTATTTTTTTTCTTGACAAGACTATTCTATGGAAACTACTTTGTAATCCTGATCTTCTACTGCTTTTTTCAAAACATCATTTGCGACCTCTGCATTGAGTGTTACAACAGCAGTTCCGTTTTCGTGGCTTACCACTGCCTCTGTTACCTCTGGAAGCTCCTCTAAACATTTTTTCACTCTTGCCTCACAGTGTCCACACATCATTCCTTCAATTTTCATTGTTCTTTCCATTTGTTTTTCCTCAACTTTCTTATATTTTCTTTTTTCATCTTTACGCGCATCATACATCCGAAACAGGTTCAAACGAAGTGCGTTTGTAACAACACAAAAACTCGAAAGGCTCATGGCAGCCGCTCCAAACATCGGGTTTAATTCCCAATGGAACAATGGAATCCACACACCCGCTGCAAGTGGAATTCCAATGACATTATAGAAAAATGCCCAAAACAGGTTTTCATGAATATTTCGAAGCGTTGCACGGCTTAAGCGGATTGCTGCCGGAACATCTTTTAAGCGGCTTTTCATCAATACAATATCTGCCGCATCTATCGCAATGTCGGTTCCGGCACCAATTGCAATACCGATATCTGCCCTGGTAAGCGCCGGTGCATCATTGATACCATCCCCAACCATGGCAACTTTGCCTTTTTTCTTAAGTTCTCTTATCACGGCTTCTTTTCCATCCGGAAGAACACCGGCAATGACATCATCCACGCCAGCCAGCTTGCCAATTGCCTGCGCCGTGCGCTCATTGTCACCGGTTAGCATCACAACCTGAATTCCCATATTCTGCAATTCTTTGATTGCAGCCTGGCTGTCCTCTTTCATAAGATCTGCCACCGCAATGATACCAAGCAATCCATCTTCTTTTGCAAAATATAACGGCGTCTTTCCCTGATTGGAGAGCTTTTTCGCATCGTCTTTTATCTCATCTGGAATTTTTACCTTATCCTTGATAAAATTTTCATTCCCTGCAAAAAACGTCACACCGCCTTGTTTTGCGGTAAGTCCGTTTCCTGGAAGTGCCTGAAAATCTGTAATGTCACCTGCAAGTAACTGCATTTCGGATGCCCTTTTTAAAATTGCCTTTGCAAGCGGATGCTCACTCTTTTGTTCAAGGTTTAAGGCAAACTGTAACAACTCCTGTTCCGTGATACCCCCTACCGATATCACATCCGTCACGTCCGGCTCACCGTTGGTAATGGTACCTGTCTTATCCAATGCTACAATCTGTGTTTTTCCGGTTTCTTCTAAGGAAGATGCGGTCTTAAACATGATGCCGTTTCTGGCACCCATACCGTTTCCAACCATAATTGCAACCGGTGTTGCAAGTCCTAAGGCACAAGGGCAGCTGATGACAAGCACGGAAATTCCTCTTGCCAGGGCATAGCCAAAATCAGCACCGCACAAAAGCCATACCAGCGTTGTCACAACGGCAATTGTGATTACAGCCGGAACAAAAACGCCCGAAACCTTATCCGCAATCTTTGCAATTGGAGCTTTGGTTGCAGCCGCGTCACTGACCATCTGGATAATCTGGGAAAGTGTGGTATCCTCGCCGACCCTCGTTGCCTCACATTTCAAAAAGCCGGACTGATTTAGGGTCGCCGCAGAAACTTCATCTCCAACGGTCTTGTCAACCGGAATACTCTCCCCGGTTAATGCAGACTCATTTACAGCACTCTCGCCTTCTAAAATACGTCCATCAACCGGAATATTTTCGCCTGGCCGGACCACAAAGATATCTTTTTGTTTTACCTCACGAATCGGAACGGTCACTTCTTTTCCATCCCGCAGCACAACGGCAGTTTTCGGTGCAAGTTTCATCAAGCCTTTTAGCGCATCTGTCGTTTTTCCTTTGGAATGAGCCTCTAACATTTTTCCAACCGTAATCAGGGTTAAAATCATCGCTGCGGACTCAAAATAGAATTCATGCATATAGGACATGACACCATCCATGTCACCTTTTACCTGCATATCCGTCATTGCAAACAACGCATAGGTACTATATCCAAACGCCGCACTCGAGCCCAGTGCCACCAAGGTATCCATGTTTGGTGCACCGTGGAATAAACTCTTGAATCCACTGATAAAGAATTTCTGGTTGATTACCATAATCGCAATTGTGAGTAACATCTGAAGCAGCCCCATTGCAACATGGTTTCCTTCCAGCCAGCCCGGAATCGGCCAGTTCCACATCATATGCCCCATGGAAAAGTACATCAGTACAATTAAAAATCCGAGTGATGTCCAAAGTCTTTTCTTTAAAACCGGTGTATCATGATCTTTTAACATTTCTTCCTGTTCCAACATCTGTGAGGACATTCCGGTTCCACTGCTTTCTGATGCATTCTTATGTTCTTTCGGGCGGGCTCCATAACCGGCCTCCTCGACCGCTTTTATGATGGCATCAGCATCTGCCGTTCCCTCCACGCCCATGGAATTGGTCAAAAGACTAACCGAGCAGGAGGTCACACCCTCTACTTTTGAAACTGCTTTTTCTACTCTGGCACTGCATGCCGCACAGCTCATGCCAGTCACGATATATTGTTTCATTTTCTCTCCTTTCCGTAATCTCTGATTGCAATATTGTTAGCATCTATTTTTCACTTGTAATCAAACTTCCTGTTTATTTCATCAGTTTCTGTAACATTGTTACAAGCTCGTCTACTGTCCCCTCTTTTCCAGACTTAATATCGTCTGTCACACAGGTCTTGATGTGATTTGCCAAAAGCACTTTATTAAAACTGTTCAACGCTGCATTCGCGGCTGCTACCTGTGTAATGATATCCGGGCAGTACGCATCCTTTTCTACCATCCCCTTGATTCCACGAATCTGTCCCTCAATTCGGTTCAATCGGTTGATTAAATCTTTGTATTCTTTTTCGGAACGTTCTTTCTTTTTATGACAACAACAATTTTTTTCTTCACTCATATAGTTTCCCTCCTGTCGCGATTATTATATACCCCTGTGGGGTATATTTCAAGTAGTTTCTTGATACTTTTTTTCAGGAAAAATACAATTTGGAGCAGCAAGGCACAAAAAAAGCCGCTTCAAAAGCGGCTTTTTCAACAATTTTAAAAAATATTCTTACTTTTCTTCCCGTCTTGACTTTCCAAGATGTATCGACACAAGTCCATGCTTGATTTTCCTTAATTCATAGCTTGCTACGACGTTTGAGACACGTTTCTTGATTACAAGCGCATTGTATGGTTTCGAGACAAAATCGTCCGCTCCCATCTTCAATGCCCGCTGTTCCATCGTCTCGTCCATCTGTGACATAACAATCACCGGTGTCTGCCTTGTCTGATGGTTGGTTCGAATCTTTTCTAATAATTGGAATCCATCCATAACCGGCATTAATAAATCCAACAATATAATATCTACCTTAGACGCATTTTCCTGTAAATATAACCATGCATCTTTTCCGTTTTCAAATTCTTTGATGACATATTCTTTTTCAAATGTGGCTGCTAATGCGGCACGGTTTACCTCTATGTCATCAACAATCATCATAACACGGCCATCCTGTAACGCTTCGTTATTTTTCTCATTGATGGTGTAATCAAGTGTAGTTCTGCTTGTGCAGATCATCTCTGCAACCTCTGATACCCGAATCAGCTCCTCAAAGGCGCTTTTTTCCAACGGTTTGGAATAATAATACCCCTGCGCATAATTACAATCCATGGAGCGCAGGACATCAATCTGTTCCTTTTGTTCGACTCCTTCTGCTACCACTGCAAGATTCAGCCATTTTGCAAGACTGATGACAAAGCTTAAGATTCCTTTTCCGGAAGCCTTTCTTGTCTCTGTCTGGATAAATCCCATATCCAGTTTCAAGACGTCTACCGGCATCTCCGCAAGCATATTTAAGGAGGAATATCCACTTCCAAAATCGTCCATCTCAATCAAAAATCCTAGTTCCCGAAGGCGTCCGACAACGCGGATAATCTGCTGCGGATTCTCTGTATAAGCGGATTCTGTGATTTCCAGATGAAGGTATTTCATCGGAATATCGTATTTTTCAATCAAGGCTAGCAGGTTATCAATCAGCTTTGGATTATAAATATCAGCTCTGGAAACATTGACAGAAATTGCAATTGGCGGATATCCTTTGTCTCTCCATGAACGGATATCCCGGCATGCGCACTCCCACACATATTCATCGAGCTGCGATATAAAGCCATTGGTCTCAAACAGCGGTATAAAGTCCCCCGGAGATATCATTCCCATTTCCGGATGAATCCAGCGCACCAATGCCTCTGCTCCCGCAACCCTGCCTGTGTTCAAATCATATTTTGGCTGATAATAGACCTGGAACTGGTGTTCTTCTAACGCCGGCTTCATATTTCCAATGATAAACTGTTCGTGAAGCAATTTTTTTCTTAGCGAATCATCATAAACGCAAAAATATTCATCATATTTTCCACGATTCTTGTCCGCTGCAAGCTGTGCACGGTCACACATTGCCTCCACCGGAATCGAAGCATCTTCAATCGCATATATGCCACAATGAATCTTGATATCCATCTCAATCGGGAAATTCTCCACACGTCTGATCCATGGTTCAAAGCTCTCATTGGTATATTCCTTATATGGCAAAACGGCATAAAAGTTATCTGCACCAAATCTGCCGCAAATTCCAACTTCCCTGGCAATATCTTTCATCATTGCCGCCATATATTTTAAAACTTTATCCCCATAATAGACGCCAAAGGTATCGTTTACCAATTTAAAACGTTCAATTCCGACGCAAAGCAAGTCATATTTCTGATGGCTGTTTTCCTCTAACAACTCCTGCACCTTATGTAAGAAGAACTGTTTATTGTATAATCCCGTCAGTTCATCCTTCTGTGCTTTATTCACCATTGCAGCCTTCTCTCGAAGTTTAATGATATTATTCAGTCTTCGGATAATTAACTCCGCTTTGTATGGCTTTGCAATAAAGTCCTGAGCGCCCATCTCTAAAATCTTAAGTTCGTCTTCGTCACAATCTCTTTGTGATGTTGCAATGACAGGTATCTTGGATAACACCTCATCCTGGCGCATTTCCTCTAACACCTCGTAGCCGTTCATGACAGGCATCATCACATCCAGAAGAACCGCTGCAATTACATCTGCATGTTCGTGCATGCATTCCAATGCGACCTTTCCATTTTCTGCAAACAAAAGGCCATACTTGTCCTGTAACATCCTCGCTAAGATTTTTCGGTTGATTTCTTTATCATCTACAATAAGAACTGTTCGTTTATACATGGTCCGCCCCCATATCGTTTCTTCTTCACTGTTTCATTTCAAATACCATGATTTTCCTTATATTCTTACTATATTCTTTCTGAATTTTAAAATCAATCGGCACATAGCCTTTTCGCCGAACTTTCGCATAATTCGGGTAGATTTAGTCATCAAATCCGGTCAGAATCCTGCAAAAGTCTCCGGTTATCATGACAATGTCATCGAAACATACGCATTTTCCATCTTCCAAAAAAAGCTTTCGCCCGAAGACATCTATTTTCTTTACCACCCCTGTAAGGCTTCGATATGCCCCACCTTCTTTTTTCTCATCTTTTTGAAAGTACGTGATGTCCACACAAAGATGTTCGTTTAAATGTGTTTGCAGATATTGCAATTTTGCATCCAGCTGTTCTTTATAATCTTCGTCTAACTCTGCTTTCTTATCCGTTTGTCTTGCCGTCTCATCCACCGCAGCCCCGTAACCGGTCAATGCTGCAAACGGGGCAAATTGGGCTGCACGGTTCTCAATTGACATCCGTGGATGTTTTTTTGAAACCGGACGCGGTAAATGTATGATGTCCTCGTAGGAATCCTGCTTACCTCTCATGCCTGTCACCGTACCTTTCTATAAAATCTTTCCTCTACATCCGATGTCCACCAATCTGCTTATTACGGTCTATGGTTGTCGCGCCTTCCTCGAGATTCATTCCCTTTAAAATTGCATTTTTCCCAAATTTTGTCTTAATATCAAGCATCGCTTCCTGAAGCTTCCGCTCCTTTTTATCGGATTCTACATACATTTTCGAATCTTCCTTTGGTTCTAGCAAGTCAAACAGATTCATCTGTTCAAATGTATTCTCCTCTTTGGCAGCGGTCTCATCCATCACACGGTTTGCCGTAAGATTGATGCGGCGCACCAGGAGATTTGGATCGACGATACTGTCATACAAATCCAGCACTGCTTTGCGAATCTGTTTTGTCGAGGATGTCTTCCTATCCATATTGGCAGTTCCGTGTGCATGCTTTGGCACCTGCCTTCCATAATGGTCTATGGTAACAGGACCTTTGTATTTCGCCCGTATCTTGGGATCTGTCAGGTTTTCAATATCATAACCAATCGTCAACACCATCTGGTCTGTCACAAGCCTTTGTGCAACAAGATCTAACGTCAAAAGCTCTGTCATTTCTTTTACAATCAGACGCGCTTTTTCAAAGGAATATGGGCAGGAAAGCACCTGACCGGACCCGATGCCATGCTGTCTTGGCTGGTAGGTCTTGATATCTGAAATCGTACAGGGTTCATATCCCCATGCATGGTCAATCAAGAGTTCTGCATTAACGCCAAACATCCGATACAGTAAATCTTCGTTATAAAACTCATTCTCTTTGCCAAGTGAGCACCTTGCAATGTCTCCCATCGTCATAAGCCCCACCTGCTCTAACTTTCTGACATATCCATTCCCGACACGCCAGAAATCCTGCAAAGGTCTGTGATTCCATAATTTTCTGCGATAGGTAGTCTCGTCTAACTCTGCGATGCGCACGCCGTTTTCATCCGGCTCGACATGCTTTGCCTCGACATCCATCGCAATCTTACAAAGATACAGATTCGTGCCAATTCCGGCTGTTGCTGTAATATTTGTCTCATGCAAAACTTCCTGGATGATTTTGCATGCGAGCGCCCTTGCCGTCATCTTATAAGTTTTCAGATAATGTGTCACGTCCATAAAAACTTCATCGATGGAATATACATGCATATCTTCATGCGCCACATATCTTAAATAGATATCATAAATCATGGTACTGTACTTCATATAAAGTGCCATTCTTGGTGGCGCAACAATAAAGGAAAGTGCAAGTGATGGATTCCGTTCTAACTCCTCTGCATCATCCGATTCCCCAGTAAAAACATTGCCTGGTGCCTTGCTAAGACGTTCCTCATTCACCTGTCTGACCTTCTGGATAACCTCAAAGAGTCTGGCACGCCCTGGAATACCATAAGCTTTCAACGATGGCGTCACCGCTAAACAGATGGTCTTTTCTGTACGGCTTGCATCTGCCACAACTAAATTTGTAGTTAGAGGGTTGCGTTTTCTCTCCCTGCATTCCACGGAGGCAAAAAAAGATTTCAAATCAATTGCGATGTACATATGTAGTTCCTTAGGAACCAAAAAATCTTGTTCGTCTGGCATCTTTCTTCCTCCCTCCTTTCTATTACGGGCAACTTTCTTTCCATCAAAAATTGTTCGTCATTTACATTATTCGTACATATGTTTGGTTTTATTCTAACATCTTTTTCTCTTTTTTACAAGAAAAAGCAGTTACTCCAAAAGAATAACTGCCTTCTAGCATCCATTTTCTATTGTCGCTATGCTTCTCTATCCTAAAGTGATGAGAGGAAACGTAATACCTTTTTCCATTTTGGCTCATTGCGAAGTGCCTCTGCAATGGCTGGGTCTTCTTTCTTTGGAATGGATTCCTCCACAAAATAATAATCCGAAACATCTTCTCTTCCGTTCACCATCTTGCAAAGTTCCTTTAGAATCGCCATGGTTGTAATCATCATCTGTTTCACGTCAATTGCAACCATATCTCCGCTTTTTTCACGCTCTGCGTCATGGTCTTCTAGGTAGATACACTGATCTGCAAGGGTGCGCACTTCGTTCAGGCGGTTCCGCTGCTCGTTTCCCACTGCACTGAAAAAGAAGCTGACCGACCTGTTATGTTCATCCTCATCCCCATAACAAAGATAAGATTCTATTGAATCCTCTTGTTCCATTCCAACTTTATAAAATTGATTGTAAACATGACAGATATCCTCTGCTATTTTTCGAAGTGTTTTCGCACACTCAATCGGCTGCTCCCAATATTGCGCTTCCGCACACTCTAAAAGCTCGTTGATTTCATTGTATTTTCTTTGCAGGAAGGAATCCTCGTTTACGCATTCCTTAAAAAATTCAAAATTTATGGACATCTCATTTCCCCAGATTCTTTTTCAAAATTTATGCGCCATCATGTTCCATGATTCGACTTAATCTTTATTATAACACATTTTTCACCATTCGCCAATTGTTCTAAAAATGGCAGTAGAATCCTCTCTTTCTAGGAATCTGTGGATTTCATTCGTTATTGTACTTCCTATTTGTTTCATTGTAAGGTATATTAAGCGTATAAGCAATCCCATCTTTGCAGACAATGAATCAGGAGGAAAAACAGATGAATCCAGTATTTACCATTGAACAATTGCGTCCGGTTCGGGATGGCATGACCATTTCCAGAGATTCTAAGCTTGGAGAACAAAACAAAGTCACCTTTTTTTCCATGGGAAAAGATACTTCCATCAGCCAGGAAAGTTATGACCGCATGACGATGTACCTTGGTGCATCCGGAGTTGGAACTTTTTTGCTTAAGGAAGAGGCTGATAAGGTCCTTATGAAACCCGGCACCGCCCTCATCGTTCCTTCCAAAACATTGTGTGGAATGGAAACAGAAGATGGATTGGTGTACACAGAACTTATTTTTGAAAAGGAGACAAGTTTGAAACAAACAAGTAGAGGACAGCCTAAAAATAAAGAGCATAGCAAATAAACCGCCTAAGCAGTCGGTTTTAAAAATTGAATATATACACAACACCTAATCAGGTAACAGGAACAACATCATCTTTGATAATGTAGCCTCGCTGCTTCATTAAATTAAGTGCCTGTGAAGTAGTCAATACTTTGGATTTATTCACAGGTCGCGATTCAAGAAAACCTTCAGGCGTATATGGTTTTAGATCTGTGAGTATGTGCCAGATAGCGGTCAGGATCATACGACAGATGGCAATGATAGCTTTCTTGTGACCACGACGTGCTTTTATACGTCGATAACGGTTTGTAAATTCTGGGTGTTTCTTGGATTTGATTAAAGCATTTGCAACTTGCACCAAAACTGGTTTAAAATAAGAACCAGCACGGGAAATCCTAGTGGATTTGATTTTATGATTGCTTTGATCATTACGGGGACAACATCCAGCCCATGATATGAGGTTTTTAGCTGTGGGGAAGACAGACATATCACCTCCGATTTCAGAAAGCACCTGAATAGCAGTCATTGGGGTCTTATCGAATCCAGGTACGGTTCGTATAAGATTGAGAATGCTTTCATACTTATCACTGAGACGAAAGATTTCCCGTTCTATTTCTACTTTGTGCATTTCTAATTCATCAATGTGATTTAAACATTGTCTGAGCTTTACAGCTTGTTGTTTGGATATGGCACCATCAACAGCAGCTTGTATTTCTTCGGTAGGAGTCTTACATCTGCTATCCACAAAAGGTGACACATCAAATGTTTCCCCAGGGTGTTGTAAAATCTGTTCCGTAATGGAACGGGAGGATTTACCAAATATATCAGAAAAGACATCATCCAGTTTTAAGTTAGAAACAGTAAGACAGTTATGAGCACGATTCTTCTCACCGGTGATCATACAAGTGAGTTTGAAACGGTATCTTACTAAATCTCTTAATTCACGGATGTCAGCCGGTGGAATAAAGGAAGGTTTTACCATTCCACACATATATAGGTCACAAATCCATTTAGCATCCTTGCGGTCAGTCTTGTTGCCTTTTTGCGGTTTGGTATATTTGGGGTGGGAAAGAGTAACCCAGATGTTATTCTTCTCCAGAACATTAAAAACAGGGATCCAGTACTTACCGGTAGATTCCATGCAGACATCCGTACAGTTGTATTTGGAAAGCCAGTCACACAGCTCCTGCAGACCTTTGGTAAAGGAAGAAAAGCGGGCTTCTTTATACTCGGTACGTTTCAGGGAATCAGTTATGCCGATACAGGCATAGATCCAGGTTTTGTGGACGTCAAGACCACAACAGTTATTTTTGAGAATTTTAAACGACAATAAAAGTACCTCCTGATGATTTAGCGTTATAAAACTGACAGTGACTGGTCATCCGGCAAAATCGAGTCGACTTTGGAAGAGATAAGTTTACGGGCTACGTTATGCGCCAATCATTGATGCCTTAACGGATGACCGACAACAAATAATTATACGAGGTCGCCGCTATACAGCCCCGCCACTCACCTCCACGTGTTCTGTAGTGTGTCAGTCTTATAGGTAAATAATATCAGAAGGAATATAAATTAGAAAAGCGGAAGTTAGCCAAAGTGTTTCATGACGCATTGGTGCCTTTCGCAGAAAGGCGGATTATAATTATGAACCAGAACATAAAAACAAACGAAGTATTTGCATTAAAAGATTTCATTTCTTATGAAGAAGGCAGCATCGCAAACATGGATGTCGTAAGCAATAACACCATGAAATATGTGCTAATGGCATTTGATGAGGGAACCGGTCTTACCCCACACCGTGCTCCTGGAAACGCAATCGTATTCGCTTTGGAAGGAAAGGCAACCATCGAATACGAAGGAAAAGACTACGAATTAAGTGAAGGAGAATGTTTCCGCTTTGAGAAAAATGGTCTTCACAGCGTAACTGCAAACGGAAAATTCAAGATGGCATTATTGTTGGTATTAGAATAAGAAAAATTGCAGATGCACAAAAAAAGCTTCCTAACGGAAGCTTTTTTTCTTTGTAATCGTATAAGCAATCATCATTGCAATTCCTGTTATCACCCAGGAAATCGGATAGATAATCATAAGTACCCAGAATTCATGCACCCTATGGCACATGGTTGCAATCCAGATTAACCGAAGAACACAGGAACCTAAAAACGTAATGATTGCCGGAAGAAGAGAATGACCCAATCCTCGCATCGCTCCTGCACTCACTTCATAGACTGCCGTCAGCAATTCCAGGGTCGTTGCAATCAAAAGTCTTTGGTTTGCATAAACTAACACCCTGGAATCCGTCGAATATAAGCGTAAGAAAAATCCACGGTTTAACACAAAGATACTCGATAAAAATCCACAGGATACCATCGCAAAAAGCATGGAAATACGAAAAATTTTCTTACATCTGTCCTGCTCCCCTGCTCCGTAATTCTGGCTGGTAAAGGTTACCGTCGCCTGTGCAAACGCATTTACCATAAAATAAGAGAAAAATTCATAGTTGAGCGCAGCCGCAGAACCGGCAACCGCCTCTGAACCGAAACTGTTGATGGCACTTTGAATACAAACGTTTGCGATAGAAAACATCATTCCCTGTAATCCTGCTGGAATCCCAATTGTTAAAATTTTCTTAAACTCTTTGACATTGATGGCAAGCTTTTTCCATTCCAACCGGATTGGCTCCTGCTCATGAAGCAGAACATATAAAATGATGCCGGAACTTACTATATTTGAAATTACCGTCGCAATTGCAACACCAGATACCCCCAAATGAAATACGATGACCAAAATCAGGTTTAACACCGTATTAACAACCCCGGCAACAATCAAACTGTAAAGTGGACGTCTGCTGTCCCCGGTACTTCTAAGAATCGAAGAGCCAAAATCATATAACATCATGAAAGGCATGCCAATCAGATAGATTCTAAGATATAGTACTGCCAAATCAATGACATCCTCCGGTGTTCCCATCAAAAGCAGTACCGGTCTTGCAATGAACTGCCCCAATACCATGACGAAGAAACCACTGAGCAATGCAACTACAATTGCCGTATGTATCGCAGCCTGAATATTCTGTTCGGCCTTTTGTCCGATGTAGTGTGCAATTACAACATTTGACCCAAGTGAAATTCCAATAAAAAGATTAATCAAAAGCGAGATGAAAGAGCTGTTGCTCCCAACCGCAGCCAATGCCTGGCTACTTGCAAACCGTCCCACCACCGCAGTGTCCACGGAATTAAACAACTGCTGTAAGATACTGCTCGCAGCGAGCGGCAACGCAAAAATCAAAATTTTATTCCACAATGGTCCCTGCGTCATATCCATTGATTTTTTTCCTATTGTACTCATAAAAAACCTCTTTTATTTCTCATTTTTCTGCCTTTTTCCACTAAAACTCAAACCGGCAAAAAGCAGGGTCGGGAACACGATTCCCGCCAAAATTCCCGCACGAAGGTTATTGTTCCATGCACTCGAGACAAATCCTACCAAAGTTGGTCCACCGGAGCATCCTAAATCTCCCGCAAGGGCAAGCATGGCAAAAAGTACTGTTCCGCCTCTTCTTAAAGATGCGGACGCCTTGCTAAAGGTTCCTGGCCACAAAATACCAACGGAGAATCCGCATATGCCACAACAAATCAGTTCTACCATTGGAAACGGTACCAATGCGATACCTAAGTAGGACAGGATGCAAAGAAAACTGCTCGCTTTCATAAAACGATCCAAATCTAACTTTTCTCCGTATTTTCCATAAAGGAGTCTGGAAAGCCCCATTAAAATGGAAAGGGACATTGGTCCTACAAGGTCGCCGACTGTCTTGGTGATTCCAAGTCCTTCCTCCGCAAACGTGGATGCCCACTGGCTTACGGACTGCTCTGCTGCACCGGCACAAAGCATCATCACCATCAAAAACCAGAATGTCTTTTCTTTCACAAGCTCGACAAAGCTCATGCCACACTCTCCCTCTTCCTGCAAACTGTATATTGGCACTTTTGTAAAAAGAATCAGATTTCCAATTGGAATGAGCAGCCAAAATAATGTCAAAATCTTCCAGTTTCCGGTTCCAAACAAGGAAAAGAAAATGGTAGAGAGCAACACAACACCCGTGCATCCCCAGCAATAAAAAGAATGTAACAAACTCATCGCACTCTCCTTATTATCGGTCGGGCATGCTTCAATAATCGGGCTGACCAGCACCTCTAACAAACCGCCGCCAATCGCATAAACAGATACAGACAACAGAATTCCAACAAAAGAATTCTCAAAAACTTCCGGCAAAACCGTAAGCAATCCAAGCCCCAGTGCTGCGAATATATGCGCCAGAATCACTGACGCCCGATATCCAATTTTATCAATAAAACCGGCTGACAACATATCAACCAACAGTTGGATTACAAAATTAATCGTAATCAAAAGTGTAATCTCCGACAGCGGTATGCCATAACTTTTTTGAAAGGTGACAAACAAAAGCGGGACAAAACTGTTCACAATTGCCTGCACTACATAGCCCATAAAACAGGCGTATGTCGTTGCCTTATAACTTAATTTCATCTCATTAACCATGCCTTTCCGTACTCGCCAAAACTTCTTATTTATTTTGCAGCGTTTCATAAATTGCTTCCGTCTGCACATCATCATATCCGCTCATATAATAATCGGTTCCATCCGCCTGAAAATAGAGGAATTCACTGTTTTGCGGATTTAAAAACACCTGGCATTTTCCAACATTGCGAATATAGTAAGTCCCTTTTTCCAGATTGTCCATGCCCGTTCCCTCGGACTTGCTCCACTTCGGAAGTTCGGTAATCATCTTAAGATTCTCAATGTCGTCCGTGTCAATCTGATACTCTGTCCGAAGATGTACCGCACGGAGCGTGTCGTCTTTTATATCCAGATGAATCGGTGTAAATTCCTCTGATATCAGCCAGATACAAAGAACTGGAAGTGCGAGTAAGACGATGGTCGTAAAGATACTCGTCACCTTTCCAATCGGCGTTGCCATATTTAACGTAGTGCCAATTCCTACCTTTTTATTCACCACTGTCCGTTTATCCCCCGGATTGTAATAAAACATTCCGAAAATCCAATTGTCATCCTCATCGGTCACGGACGTCATATCATGCTTCGCCTCATAGTGCTTTTCGATATGTTGTAAGCTTCTTATCAGAAGAATTGCAAGCACCAGAATTATAACCGCATAGAGTATAGCACCAAATATCAGAATTGTCACTGCATTTTCCGTGAAAAATGATGCAAGTACAATTGTAATTGTAAAGCCGGTATTTCCCCAGACACAAATCAGCCAAAAATTCTTCCACACATTCTTTTTTGCTCTGGCATAATTCACATTCACATCACTGTCACTGCTTATGACTTCAGCTGGCTGCCGGTCCATCACAACGGCACAAATCCAGAAAATGATGCTGCAGGCTGCAATTTCAAGTGCCGCAATACTGACGCCTTTTTCCGGAATCATAGCTGTCGAATACCAGTATTGATATAGATAGGGGAAAATGCCATCCAAACCAACCGCCACAAAGCCAAGGAGTGTTGGCAGGAAAAATGGGAAAAAGCTTACTCTTCGTATTCCACCCGCAGCTTTTAGCTCTACATATTTTTCCATGCTTGCCTCTTCATAGACATTGTGCTCTTTTTTCCACTCTTTTAACTTCTTATTTCCTTTTGCAAATGGTACATACATGATGACAATAGATGCAAACAGCCATATCATCCAGATTGTCGTCTGAATGGAAAAATGTCTGGTCAAAAGACTCGTAAATGGAACCAGCATAAGAATCCAAAAATCCCGTTTCATCTCCTTTTTAAAATCAGAAATCACCTGTTGTACTTCTTTTGTCTCCTTCCATTCCGGTTTCATTGTAACTGCAAACAAAGAATCTTTCTCCGTCTTGTAAGTCCACTTTATTACAAAGTAGAACAATATTAAGATTGGATACATGGTCACAAAATATATTAGATTTATCATAAAAATACCGTTCCTTTCTATCGTCCGTATAAGAATGAGAGTTCACACCTTTATTCTCCAAATATTTTTTCACACTCTGTGAAAAAATCCTCCTTGGTCATACCACAGACCTTTGCCTCCGATACAATCTGCTGCAAAAGTTCCCTCGACTTCTCGCTTAGCTGCTTACTTTGCGGGAATTCTAACCGCACACGTGCGCCATTCCGCCTGTCCGCATAGATATAACCTTCCTGTTTTAAGAGCGCATACGCTTTATTTACAGTCATGGAATTGATTCCGATTTCTTCCGCTAATGCCCGGACAGTCGGAAGCTGCTCCCCCGGTGAAAGCCTTCCATCGGAAATTCCAAGCACAATCTGGTTGCGAAGCTGCTGATAAATGGGGATTTCCGACATCTCATTGATTGAAAGAATCATGTTTACTTTCTCCTTCCTACTTTTGATTATGTATTATTTGTATTATTAATTATAATACAAATAATACATAATGCAAGTAAAAAAATCCGCATTACATCTTGTAACACGAATTTCTTTTTTATAACGCAATCATCCTAAAATATTGTGGGGCATTTTATTCATCATTGCTATATTTTTTGCATCCAGATTTTTTTATGAAAAAGAAAATAGGAAAGAAACAGTCTTACTCCCTCTTCCAGGGAAAGGATAAAATACACCGCTGGAATCGGTAATTTCAGGACAAAAGCAGAGATAAGACCAAGCGGTACACCAAATCCCCAGGTTCCGATCAAATCAATTCCCAACACATAATTGGTTTTTCCACCACTTCGTAAAATTCCACCGCCTAAAATCATATTCTGCACCTTAATCGGGCATACAATTGCAAACACAATCAGAAGCTGATAGCAAATCTGACGTACTTCGGGTTCGACATTATAAATATTGGTGTACTGCTTTCCCGCCAAAAGCAATACAACCGACAGTACCACAGATGCCAGAAAACCATACCGCATTAACTTTTTAGAATCTTTATAAGCCTGCTCGTACTCCTGATTTCCAAGTGACTTACCAACCATAATACCTGCGGCCTTTGCAAGACCGGATAACGCACCGACCATCAGACACTGGATTGGCGAAGTCATTGTCATCGCCGCACACTGCTTTGTTCCAATGTTTCCATAAATTCCAGAGTAAATATTTTCCCCAAGGCTCCACATAAATTCACATGCCAATAGTGGCAGCAAAATTTTTGCATAGGAAAGATACTCTGCCTTTTGAAAATGAAGGTCAAATGCAAGCCGTATATTCTTTTTTCTAAGCATAAAAAACAGAAAAATATAGGTAAGAATACATCCTAGAATCTGGGAGATTACGCTTGCAATTGCAGCCCCTGTCACACCGAGTTCCGGGAATCCAAATTTTCCAAAAATAAGGACATAGTTGAGTGCCGTATTACAAATCAGTGATGTAATACTTGCAATCAACGGAAATACCGCTGCTTCCATACAACATAACATGGTCTCTGCCATTCCTGCCAACGCTGCCGGGAAAAATGACCACGCATAAATTCTTAAATAGGTTTCTCCAATCTCTCTTGTCGCAAGATCCTTTGTATAACAGCTTAAGATTGGCTGTGTAAAACCAAGCGATATCGCTGTAAAGAAAAAGGCAATTAACATGGCGACTAAGAAGTTGACCCAAAAACTTCTTTGTATCTTTTTTTCCTTTTTCTGTCCGATATACTGGGAAATCATGATTGCTGCGGCTGCCGTAACGGCTCCTAGTACCACTCCGTGGATGGATGCAAATTTTCCACCTAATCCGATACCAGAAATACTTTCACTGCCAAGCTGTCCAATCATGACCTGGTCTACAATGCTAAACGACGCTTTTAGCATACATTGAACCGTAACCGGAAGTGCAATCTTAAGAATACTATCTAAAAAAGAATTTTTTGTCATGCTGCCCTTCTCCTCTTCTTTTTCTTCGATACCATTATATTCTTATTTCTATTGCAATTCTCACTTAAAAATCTTATAATACTAACACAAAACTATTATTTTAAGGAGTCGTAATCGAATGAAACACACAGCACAGCCTCATCCGGACAAGGAACCTGTCATTCTTCCGGACGGGCAGGAGGTAAAAACACATGGAAGTGCCACCATCCCCTTTGCGGTTTACCGTGGCGTTATCCCAGATTTCATGCCTTCCTATCCGCTTCATTATCACGAAGAAATCGAGTTTATCTACTGTGTTTCGGGCAGTGGCATCATCAGCGTGGACGGCACTGACTGCCTCATTTCACCAAAAGAAATCGCCGTCATTTTGCCGAACCAGATTCATTCCATCACATCTGTAAACGAACCCTTTGAGTATTATAATGTTCTGTTTCGCTTTTCGATGTTAGAGCAGGAACAGGAGGATAATTTTATCTATCAGGAATACTTTGCACCGTTTGCAAACGGAAGCGAATCCGTTTTTCCTTTGCAAAAGAAAGACAGCCCTTCGTGTGTCGAAATGACAATGCACCTTCTCCCGCTTATCCGTGAACAAAACAATGTTACCATTTTAACAATCAAATCACATCTTTTTGCATTGATGGCAAGCTTATGTGAGATTGCGGTTCCATCCGCACAACACGCCACCTACAACGAAAAGGCACGTACTTTTTTAAGAACGGTGATTCCCTACATCAATACACACTTTTGTGAACAGATTCCGATTTCTGACATCAGCACGCTCTGCGGTTACAGCGAAAGTCACTTCATGAAACTGTTCCGGGACTTGACCGGCACAAGTTTTTCGCAATATCTGATTCATTTTCGCCTGGAAAAAGCCGCATATCTGTTGCGGACAACCCAAAAATCGGTTCTTGAAATCGCAACCCTATGCGGCTTTTCTAATGCATCCTACTTTACAAGGGCCTTTCTAAAACAATATCATAAAAAGCCCTCTGACTATCGGAAATTTTATTAAATTTCGAATCGGTCCATAATCTGAACCATGGTCTGAACCTGTGCGGTCTGCTCCTGGCTGACTGCCGCAGTTTCCTCCGATGCCGCAGAGTTGTTGTCGACAATCTCTGCCACACGCATGATGCTCTCATCAATCTTTTTGATACCCTCGGCTTCTTTTTGTAAGGAGTCTGCCATGTCAATCATCTTTTCCGTTGCATCCTTGGCACCCACCATGACCTCACTCATATTGGCAACTGCTTCGTCTGCGATTACAATGCCTTTTTCAACGGCCTCGATGGTGTCCTCAATCAGTTTTGTGGTCTCACCAGCCGCCCGTGTCGACTGTTCTGCAAGATCTTTTACCTGCTCGGCAACAACTGCAAATCCTCTTCCTGCCTCTCCTGCTCTTGCAGCTTCAATGGATGCATTTAGTGATAAGAGATTCGTCTGGCTTGCAATATCTTCAATGGTTCCGATAATGGTTTTAATCTCCTCGGAACGACGGCTGATTTCGCCGATTGCCTCTTTTAACTCCTGCATCTTGCTGTTGTTCTCCAGCAATACATTGCCGGCCTGCTGTGAAATCTGTGCTGTAACCTGTGCCTCCTTAGTCTTTTCTTCCATTCTCTTTGCAATCTGATCCACCATCTCAGACACCTCAGAAACTTTACCGGACTGTACCGTACATCCTTCCGCCAAATCAGTCGCAGCCTGCGCCAACTGTTCTGAACCAGCATCAATCTCTTTGGATGCATCCTGAATTGTCGATAAAGCACTCTTTGTACTCTCGATAATCTGATGCATGGAATCCTTGATTGCAACAAACTCACCCACATATGCTTCTTTTAATTCTACCTGATAATTTCCTTTTGCCATCAAATCTAATACATGGGAAAGCTCCGATATCATCTTTGTGAAATTATCGTTCATGAAAAGGATTGCGCCAACCATCTTACCAACTTCCGAATCGTCCGGCTGTAAATCCATCTTATTTTCAAAACGTCCCTGTGCAAGTTCTTCCATCTGTTCCGAAACTTTTACAATTGGAAGCAGCAGTTCTTTTCTGGAAAAATTGATTGCGTATGCAATTCCTTTTACAATCAAAACAAAGGACACCACAAAAATCAACATACTCACAATCATTAAAATCCCCAAAACCGTCTGTCTGTTTGCCATTCTGTCCTGAATGTCGCTGATGCACTGATTGGTCGTCGAATTGATTTCCTGTACAGTCTGCTCGTAGGAATCTCCAAATACGAGTGCTGTTGCGCCCTCTGTATCGCCGTTAGAAGCCTTCTCACAGGCTTCCTCCTCAATCGGTACAAGCCCGTTTGAAAGTTCTGCAATGTGTTCCAGTTCTGCCCATTCACTATCTTTTAAGCCACATTTCTTTAGTCCTTCCCATGCGATGTCACGGTTCTTATCTTCATTCAGTTCCTTTAGATAGGCATCGTAATAGCTTTGATCTCCCGTTACACAATAAGACTGGACTTCCGAGGTTAATGTCTTGGAACCCAGACGGTACTGGTCTAAATAATTGGTACTTCTTAACTGCTTCTTCGCATCAAGGTTCAATGTGATGTTAAATGCCATAAAAAGAACCAGACAACCAATTCCAATTCCCACAATTGTATAGATTGCCTTTACAATTTTGCGCATTGAAGCCGCCTGCCCCGTTTGTCTTTGCTCCCATTGTTCCGCTTCCTGTTGTTTTTTCTTTTTCATCATACACTCTCCTTCTGTAAAACCCGTAATGTTTCTAATTTTTATTATAACATTTGTTTTTTAGAAAAAAGTGTCTACACGAAAACGAACCGATTTTTGCAAGAAACGGTTTATTTTGCCATCGCCATTTTTAGCATCTCATTTGCGATATTTAATGCATGGTCTCCAATACGCTCAAAATCCGTCAGCATCTCGGAAAATAAGATACTGCCGTCATCCGAACATTCCCCGGCATGAATGCGCTGATACATATTATCCCGGTACTGTATGGTCATATCATCCATCTTTTGCTCCATGCAGGCAATTTTTTCATGCCAGGAAACATAATCCGCCGGTTTCTCTAACAGACTCACCAGTATATTTGCGCATATTTGCTGCATCTGATCCAGCTCTCCATATGCATGTCCTGAAAATGAAATTCCTTTTTCGTCAATAATATGAGAGTACTCCGCAATATTGACCGAATGGTCACTGATACGCTCAATATTGCTTGTAATCGTAAAAAGTGCATTAAATACCTGGCTTCCTGCCTTTGAAGTTTCAAACGGCAAGACGGATGTAATATATTTTGAGATTTCCCTATTCAGATAATCGATATATGCCTCTCTCTCCTCCACATCTTTTGACTTTTCCTTATCTCCCAAAGCAACAGCGTCAAATGCATCACGCACGTTTTCCATTGCCATATTCATCATACGCACAAGTTCTTTTTTGATACTCTCCATGCAGACAACGGATATCCCGTGTTTTTCTGAGTTAATGCGCTTTACATCCAAAAGATACTGCACATGCATTCCCTCTTTTTCTTCTTCCCCTTTTGGCTCTTTTAAAATCAGTGTCGCAAGTTTTCCAAGCCAGGTTCCAAACGGTAAAAGAAGCAAGGTTGTAACCACATTAAACATCGTATGAAGGTTTGCAATCTGCGCCGGTGCATTTTTAGGTGTCCATCCCTCGACCATGGAAATGATTGGTGTTGTAAGACAAAGAATCGTAAAGACCACTGTACCAAACACGTTAAACATAATGTGAATAATGGTTGTCCGCTTTGCATTTCTGCTTGTTCCAATAGATGCAAGGAATGCGGTGATACAGGTACCGATATTTTGTCCAAACAGAACAAACGCCGCGCTCTTTAAGCCAATCACGCCACTTCCCGCAAGTGTTTGTAAGATACCGACTGATGCAGATGACGACTGAATCAACGCAGTAAAAACCGTTCCCGCAAGAATTCCTAACAGGGGATTTTCAAACTTTGTTAAAATACTGACAAACTTTTCTGAGTCCGCAAGCGGCGCCATTGCAGTTCCCATCATATCCATTCCGATGAAAAGCACACCTAATCCGGCTAAAATTTCACCGACATATTTTATTTTTTCTTTTTTGGAAAAAATAACCGCCGCCACGCCCAAAAAGGCAATGAACGGAGCAAACGCTCCGATATTAAGTGCAATCAGCTGACCGGTTATCGTAGTGCCTATGTTTGCACCCATAATAATCCAGATTGCCTGATTTAACGTCATCATCCCGGAATTTACAAATCCAACCACCATAACGGTCGTGGCAGACGATGACTGGATAATCGCTGTAATCACTGCTCCCACTAAAACTCCGACAAAGCGGTTTGCCGTTAATTTTTCTAAAATAAGCTTCATCTTGTCTCCGGCAGACGCCTCTAACCCAGTACTCATCATCTGCATCCCATACAGGAATAACGCCAGTCCACCCAGCAATCCCATTGCATATGTAACATTCATCTTTTTTTATCCTCTCAACTCAATTTTTTGCATGCAAAATAAGCCTAACAAACTTAGGCAAGGCAGAGTTTTAGAGTCGTTTTTTTCCGTCTGAATCATGGATATAATTTGTAACAAGTGTTGTCCTGGATGAAAGGGAAAGGCAGATATCTGCTCTTCCAGGAAAGTGATTTGCATTTTTCAGGGTGAAACTCTTCTGACACAAATAAAAAAAGTTCAGTCTCACGTCCTGTTTTTCTCTTAGAATATGACCTTCCGACTGGATCAATCCAAGTGACCCGTTCCCCTCAAGCATCTCTAAGGTGCACCTTTGTGCATCCGGGGTACGAAGGCTTTTAGAGGAAAGAACATCCTCTGTTATGGAAAAAGGAGCATTCTGTGCATACACAGTCCATGCATCTTCTTTAAAATTTTCAAAGCAGAATCCTGAAATAAAAAGGAACATCATCAGGAAAAAACATATTAATTTCTTAGCTCTGTTACGCACGCTGCTCTCCTTACATCTTACGTCATTGAGTTCATTCTCTCACCATTTTTCTAATTTGGCAAGGGATGTTTTTATTTCCTTTCCTCTTCTGACACATTGAATCAGAAAAGTTGGCACAATCGCAAGTACCACAACTGCAATTATTTGTGAAATTTTTAACGGTGCAACCAGAAACAGTTTTTGCAAAAACGGAACCATTAAAACAAGCGTAAGCAACATGGTTCCAAGACCAAAAGCTGCCAGGCTCCACTTGTTGCTCGTCAGTTTCATCTGTACAACAGAGGAACTTCTCCTGCAGTTAAATCCGTGAAAAAGTCTTGCCAATGTCAGCGTTGAAAATGCCATTGTGCTTGCAGTTGCCGCATCTGTTGCGTGTCCAAAATAGTATGCCCCCTGCGTCACAACTGCAATAAGGGCTCCATAAATCAGTAACCGGGCACAAAACTCTTTTGTCAGAATTCCCTTTTTCACATCTCTTGGCTTTTCTTTTTGCAGCCTTTCATCGGCTGGCTCCATTCCAATTGCAAGCGCCGGCAGGGAGTCTGTAAGCAGATTGATAAACAGTAAATGCACCGGCTCAAACGGCGTATCTAACGCCATAATGGAACAATAAAGCACCACAAGTATCGCCGCCATATTCCCGGAAAGCAAAAACTGGATGGCATTTTGGATATTCCGGTAAATGTTACGCCCGTTTAAAACCGCCTTAAGGATAGTTGCAAAATTATCATCTGCGAGAATCATGGATGCGGCATCTTTGGCGACTTCCGTTCCTGTGATTCCCATTGCAACGCCAATATCTGCTTTTTTTAAGGCCGGTGCATCGTTTACCCCATCCCCTGTCATTGCTACAAGATTTCCTCGCTTTTGCCAGGACGACACAATCCTGATTTTATTCTCCGGCGATACCCTCGCATACACCGATATCTGACTCAGCTTTTGTTCCAGCTCCTTTTCTTCCATGGAATCTAGTTCCTGTCCGGTTAAGGCAATATCTCCCTCCCGGTAAATTCCAATCTGTTTTGCTATTGCTGTTGCTGTAACCTTGTGGTCTCCGGTTATCATAATCGTCCTGATTCCGGCACCCTTTGCATCCTCCACTGCTTGCCCTGACTCCTCCCTTGGCGGATCCATCATCGCTGCTAGTCCAACGAAAATGTAGTCTCGCTCGCCTTCCACCGTAAGTGTCTCATCCTTTTGACATTCCCGATAAGCAAAGGCAAGAACACGCAATCCCTTTTGGGAAAAAATAAGGTTTTGTTTTTGGATTTCCATACGTTTTGACTCTGTCAGGGGCTGAACACCTTCACACGTCGCAATCCACTTTGTGCGTTCTAGCAACACATCCACAGCACCTTTGGTAAACACGGTCGGAATCCCATGGACAAGGTATTTTGTGCTCATCCGCTTTCGAACTGAATCAAACGGGATTTCCTCCATGCGCGGCATCAGCTCCCGGATGGTCTCCTCCGTAATTCCCGCTTTTTCAAGCCCGGCTCTCCTTGCCATATCCAAAAGGCATGTTTCGGTCGGGTCTCCAATCTCTTTTTGATTTTCGATGGAGGAATCATTATTTAAAATAGCAATATATAAAAAATATCGGTGAAGCTGCAAGGACAAATCCATCTGCTCCGGTACCATGCATTTTCCATCCAGATAGAGTTCTGTCACCGTCATCTTATTCTGTGTCAGCGTTCCTGTTTTGTCCGAGCAGATAACGGAAACACTTCCTAAACTTTCAACCGCTTTTAAATCCTTGATAATCGCATTATCTCCGGCCATCTTCCAGGTTCCCATTGCCTGCACAATCGTTACAATCGAGCTTAGCGCCTCTGGGATTGCAGCCACCGCTAATGCAACTGCAAACATCAAAGAATCTAACACCGGCTGTTTTTGCATGATACGAAGCAAGAATACAACTACGCTTGTCATTATAATTGCGATTGACAGTTTTTTACTAAAATCATCCAGGCTAACCTGGAGCGGTGTTTTTTTCTCCCTTGTATCATTTAATAATGCTGCAATTTTTCCGACCTCGGTATCCATTCCGGTGGCAGTAACTAACACCTTTGCCCTTCCATAGGTGACCAGGCTTCCAGAGAATACCATATTGCGGCGGTCTCCTAATGCGCAATCTTTAAGAATATCCTCCTGACTTTTTTCTACGTTGGTCGATTCCCCGGTCAGAGAACTTTCATTCACCTGCAGGGAGTAATTTTCAAGAATGCGTCCGTCTGCCACCACCATGTCGCCCGCCTCTAACAAAATCACGTCACCCGGTACAATATCTTTTGAAGCAACCTCTTTTTTCACGCCATCCCGAAGGACTTTTGCCTTCGGCGCAGACAACTCTTTTAACGCATCCAACGATTTTTGGGCTTTGACATATTGCACCGTTCCAAGTATTGCATTTAAAAGAATCACCGCAAGAATGACAATCGTGCTTTCTGCATTTCCTGCCACCATAGAAATCACCGCAGAAACTAAAAGAATGATTACCAGCAAATCCGTAAACTGCCCTAGGAAAATCTGCCATGCTTTTTTTTGTTTCTTTTCCTGTAACAGGTTTTCTCCGTATTTTTCTATCAAATGGTTTGCCTTTTCTGACGAAAGTCCAGCAGCGTTACCGTACTCTTGTTGTAACTCTTGTCTTGATAATTTGTAAGCTTCTTTCATGGGATGCCTCTCCTTTTCCTGTTTTAACGCAAAAAAACAAGACCTTTTGTGTACCAAAAATGTACACAAAAAGTCTTGTTTAACGGTTCGTTACTTAACTTCCGGTCTCATAGACGTCCTGACGAAAGCTAAGACATGCCATGCATGCAACTACTCCCTTTTTGCTAAATTTAACGTTATCAGATTCTCTTTGAAAAGTCAACTATGATAGCGATAAACTTTTGCTTCGTAAGGGCGTAACAAACTGCTTTCATTCTGCGCATAGTTTGCAATTAATAACTCTGCATCCTCCGGTATTTGGGAAAGAATCTCTTCCGGTAAGTTTACATAATTCTCTGTGAAATTACAGAGCACCATAAGCTGTTCCTCTCCTAAGGTTCTGGTATAGATGAAAAGTTCTTCGTTTTCCGGCTCTAACAGCTCATAATCGCCGTACACGATAATCTCATTTTCGTGGCGGAGTTTAATCAGCTTCTGGTAATAATGGAATACGGAATCCGGGTTGTTTAACTGCTCTTTTGCATTTACCTTCGGATAGTTGGAATTTACCTGAATCCACGGTGTTCCTGTGGTAAATCCTGCATTTTTGCTGTCATCCCACTGCATTGGAGTTCTGGCATTGTCACGGCTGATATTTTTTAAATATCCCATCATCTCCTCATGGGAAACACCACAGTTCTTGGTCAAATCGTTGTAAGCATTGATACTTTCAATATCACGGTAATCCTCTAATTTTTCAAAATAAGCGTTGCACATCCCAAGTTCTTCTCCCTGGTAAACGTAAGGTGTTCCCTGCATCATGTGAATACAGGTTGCCAACATCTTTGCGGAAGTCTCACGATATGTGTCGCTGTCATTGCCATATCTGGAAACGGAACGCGGCTGGTCATGGTTAGAAAGGAATAAACTGTTCCATGCTTTATCTTCAAGACCGGTCTGCCATTTGGAAAGGATAGCTTTCCACTCCACAAGTGGCATTTTATGTTCATCCCATTTTCCAAAACGGGAATGCTGGCTGCTTCCGCCACCGGTATGCTCAAACTGGAATACCATGTTAAGCTCGCTGCCATCGGCATTTGCGTATTTTTTCGCTTCTTCTAGCGTAACACCTGCGGCTTCCCCAACGGTAATCAGGTCATACTTGGAAAGTACTTTCTGATTCATTTCCTGCAAATACTCATGCACGTGAGGTCCGTTTGCGCAATCACTGTCTCCGTAGCCGTTTTCTCCGGCTTTTCCATCCGGGAGTCCCGGTTTTTTGGAAATCAGGCTGATGACATCCATACGGAATCCGTCGATTCCTTTTTCACACCACCAGTTCATCATGTCAAACACGTGCTCACGCACCACTGGATTGTCCCAGTTTAAATCCGGCTGCTTTGGCGAGAACAAATGTAAGAAATACATATCGGTCTGTGGATCGTATTTCCAGGCAGAACCGCTGAAAATGGAGCCCCAGTTATTTGGCTCTTTTCCATTCTCTTTTCCCTTTCTCCAGATATAAAAATCACGGTATGGATTGTCCACACTCTTACGGCTCTCGATGAACCATGCGTGTTCATCGGATGTGTGGTTGACAACAAGATCCATCATGATTTTGATGCCAAGCTCATGCGCTCTCGCAAGCATGCGGTCAAAATCTTCCATCGTTCCAAACTCTGTCATGATTGCCTGATAATCGCTGATGTCGTATCCGTTATCGTCATTCGGTGACTGGTACACCGGCGAAAGCCAGATGACATCAATCCCTAATTCTTTTAAATAATCTAATTTTTCTGTAATACCATTGATATCACCGATTCCATCTCCGTTGGAATCCATGAAACTTCTAGGATAAATCTGATATACGACGGATTCTTTCCACCATGTCTTTTTCACGCTAAATACCTCGCTTTCTTTTCTACAACTTTTCTACGATATTCATGGTTCGGATTTTAGTGTTAAAAAATTGACGAAAGTTTTGTGAGTGGTAAATGACACATAAACGAAGCTAATTTTGTGACTTTGGGAGAACATTAGAAAATCTTAGTATGCCTGTCACAACTCAGTGATGTTCTGCCAAGGATGGCAGAACAAGGCTTCACGAGCCACGGATGGCTCGTTGAACGCCGTTCACGTCATTTTTAGATACTTTTATAAGGCATACTTAGACTTTTCTTATGTTCGGACAACAGAACAAAATGGATTCGGTTATGTGTCATTTACCAGTAAGAAAATATAAATCAATTTTTTAACACTAAAATCCGAAACTGTACTTTTTCTAAAGAAACAGTAGCATAAGAATCGAGGAAAAGTCAAAGGTTATGCGCATAACCATGAATGTGACGAAAACCGTGGCATTTTTTTGTTATATTTATACAATGCGTCGGACGGACTCGCGTTCTACCAGTTTGACGGGAAGCGTCCATGGATTGCTTGTATCGTTTCTTTTCAGTACGTTCTTTTTTACTTTTTCTAACATTACGGAATCTGCGTCAGCATTTTCGTTTGAATTTGGCTTTCGATTTGCATTTTGTTTCTGATTTTGCCGCTCCAATTTTCGTTTTTCCTGCAGATAGAGAAGCGCTTCTACTGCCATCTTGGCTTTCTTTCCCATGTTCTGGCTCATGGTGGTGAGCTTTGGTCTTGCAAGCTTGGCATAGAGCAGGTCATCGAATCCTGCAATCGAGATGTCCTGTGGAATGCGAATTCCTTTGCTTTGTAAAAAAGAACTGACTTCTAAGGCATAAAAATCGGACGCGACAAACAGCGCTGTATAGTTTTGTAAGTCCGGGAAGAACTGCTCCATCTGCAGTTCCCGCACGGATTCACTCGGAGAAAACAGGAAGTGATCTGTTTCAGAAATAGAGATTCCCGCTTCGTCCATCGCTTGTTTTAGTCCCATCCAGCGGTGATGGTCGACGGTGTCATCATTATCGGCTAACATTGCGATTTTCCGGTGCCCCTGCGCAATCAGATATTTTCCCATCTGATAACCGCCGCCGAAATCATCTGTCGATATATTGATGACATCGGACTGGTTTTCGATGTAGGAATCAATGGAAACGATTCCTCTGGAATATTTTTCACTTAAACTGTTTAATTCGTCTGCCGACATATTACAGACAATCAGGCCTTCTAAATTCCAGGCAATTGCCTGACGAATCATTTCTTCTTCCGACTGCTGGGCAATCAGATACATATAGCAGCCATGCTGGCGGATTTCGTATTCAAGATTTCCCAGAAAAGCACTGTAATACGGGTCTTCTAACGCAATCTTCATGCCGTCTTTGTGCGGAATCACAACACCTATCATGTTAGACGTCGTCTGCGCTAACATCATCGCCGTATGGTTTCGCACATATCCCATCTCATCGAGTGCCTTTTTTATTTTTTCACGGACTTCTTTGGAAACCCGCTGTTCTTTTCCATTGATGACATTGGAAACCGTCGCAGTGCTGACACCGACATAATCTGCGACATCTTTAATTCGAACCATGTTTTTTCTCCATATAGCCTTTTATGATTTCAAGTCCATCTAACGGAGCACAGAATTTCTGATTGTGTTTTTTTGTTTCTGATATTACTTCTTCGAGTGGGAACCATTCTACACCGTCAAGCTCTTCTTTTTGCAGAACAAGCTTATCGATGTCAACCGGTTTGGTATAAGCAAAAACAAATGCAATCTCGTTGTCTTTGAACATTTTTTCATAGAATTTCTTTTCATACTGGATTACAAAACTACAAATGTAATTCAAATCTTCTGGTTTTGCGGCAATTCCAAGCTCTTCTTTCAATTCACGAAGCGCAGACTCTCTTGGTTCATCCCCTGCCTGGATATGCCCTGCCGATGAGGTATCAAATCTGCCTGGAAAAGAATCCTTTTTTGCAGCTCTTCTTTGCATCAAAACCTCCACTCCCGCCTCTGTTTCTCTGGCAATCCAGATATGCGCCGTACGGTGTCGGATGCCTTTTTCATGTGCAAGCGTCCGCTCCACAATTTCACCGGTCGGTTGTCCGTTCTCGTCTACAACATCAAATAATTCCATTTTTTCTACCTCGTCTTTCTCTATTTTCTTCTTTCTGTATCTTTTTTAATATTTTATATTGTATTCTGTATACAATCTGCTTTTTACTCGAAGTGTTCCCTGATATACTCAAAATACGGCTTGCGGTTTACTTCCTTTTCATGTCCCACATACCACTCAAACGCCTCTTTTAGTCCTTCCTGTAACGACATCGTCTCTGGCATCAGTTCCTCTTGTTTTGCAACATCTAACACATATTCATAATCATAAAAGCTAAAATAGCTGCGCTGTTCCATTTCGTCATAAACCTCCACAAAATCCGGTGTTTTTCCAGCACAAGCGTAGCACATCGTAACCCAGTCCTTGATGCTTACCGTTTCCTTATTTCCTACGTTAAAAATATGACAATCCGGCTTTTGCTCTATCAAAATGGAAAAGAAACGACATAAATCTCTCACATGAAAAAACTGCAGCTGCATCGAACCATCTTTCGGGAGATAGAATGCTCTGTTTTTTAATGCGCACTCAAACACAAATGCCTCACGATAGACGTTGTTCATCGCGCCGTACAGGTACGGTGGGCGTACGATGTATGCATTTTTGTCTGCTAAAAGAAGTTTTTTTTCTGCGGCAATCTTATCAGTTCCATACTGTCCCCAAAATTTATTTTGTCCAAGTTTTTCGTTCTCTTTGAATGGCTGCTGTCCGGTCTCTTTATAAACGGCGCTGGAACTTACCAAAAGATACTGCCCATAAGAACCCAGTCCCTTTAAAAGTGCCGTCACATCTTTTTCGTTGTAAGCAGTAATGTCGGCTACAACATCAAAATAAGTCTGTTTCAGTTCGTCTTTTAACGCATGACGATCTGCCTCAATCAACGTTACCCCTTCTACCTGCGGCTTCGTATTTCTGTTTAATACATAGACGTCATACCCTTGCTCCTTAAAATAAATTGCAACATATTTACTTACAAATGTAGTTCCACCTGTGACTAAAATCTTTTTCATGCGAATACCATTCCTTTCCATAACCCACAAATTCTAACTTTGCATTTCCCGTTCCACTACAAATGTAATTAATATGCAACTGCTTGTCAACCAAAAACACAATGTGGTATGATGTGAATAAATATGCATGACTGTATCGATACAGCTTATCATTATACATATCAAATTTTTATGCCAGCACTCCGTTTTTATCAGGAGAACCAAAAGGAGGTTTTTTATGCCAGTATATGATTTTAACCATACACCAGACGATAAAAATAAATCTGTCTGCACCTATACCATTTTTCAAACAAATAACGCCACCCCATCTGCGAAGGAACCAATTCTTGTCATTGATGCAAAAGAAATGACTCCAGCACACCATTCCTGCGGGGTCTTTACAAACCCGGTAAAGCGGACTTCTTTCGAGTTTGAGACAGCGCAAGGCACCATTTCCGCTGATCTTACATCCATCGACGCAAGATTTGTAAGCCTTTTAAAATGGCTTGGTGAAAATCACATCAATGTGCGTCTCTCCGGTGAAAACACCGCCGACGGGTATGCAGTATACAAGATTCGTGAAACCGGATTCGGTGGAGGGACAAAACTTTCCGCTGAAGATGGATTTCTTCAGTTCATGATAGAGCGGCTTCTTGCAAGCGACGCTCCGACCGAAGAACCAAGCGATGAGGAATTAGATGAAATTGGTGATGACATGAGACTTACCAGTTTACAAAGCATCACGGATTTTATGAACTGTGCCGGAAGAACCCTGCCGGACAACATCCGCTTATGGGCAAGACGAAATCTCGCCGTCGCACGCTCCCACGAAGTCACCACCGAGGAACGCCGCCATGCACAGCGTGCCCTCTCCATTATGATGAATATCCAATGGAAAAATAATTACTTTGAATCCATTGACCCGGTTGCAGCACGACGTATTTTAGATGAAGAACTTTATGGCATGGAAAAGGTAAAGCAGCGTATCATCGAGACCATCATTCAGATTAACCGTACCCACACGCTCCCGGCTTATGGACTTTTGCTTGTCGGTCCGGCAGGAACCGGAAAATCACAGGTTGCCTATGCAGTTGCACGAATTTTAAATCTTCCATGGACAACACTTGATATGAGTTCCATCAACGACCCGGAACAGTTGACCGGAAGTTCCCGTATTTATTCCAATGCAAAACCTGGTATCATCATGGAGGCTTTTTCCATGGCAGAATCCTCAAATCTCGTTTTTATCATCAATGAGCTTGATAAGGCTGCTTCTGGAAAAGGAAACGGCAACCCGGCCGACGTACTTTTAACCTTACTAGACAACCTTGGTTTTACAGACAATTACATCGAATGTATGATTCCAACCGTCGGTGTCTATCCGATTGCAACCGCCAACGACAAAAGCCAGATTAGCGCGCCTTTGATGTCCCGTTTTGCAGTGATTGACATTCCAGATTATACGCCGGATGAAAAGAAAATCATCTTTTCCAAGTTCGTACTACCGAAGGTATTAAAACGTCTTGGCTTGGAAGCACAGGAATGTATCGTAACCCCGGATGGCCTGGATGCCATTTTAGAGCATATCAAAAACACCTCTGGTATCCGTGATTTAGAGCAGTCTGCGGAGCACATCGCAGCCAATGCCCTCTACCAGATTGAGGTTGACCATGTGACAAGTGTCACATTTGATGCTGCTTCTGTGAAAAAGCTGTTGTCTTAACGCCTTTTTTGAGAAAGCACCGTCAGTCCCCGCAGACTAATGGTTCCACTTAAAATACCAAGTAAAATGAGAAGTATCATCATTTGATTTGTTGTTAATTTGAGGAAGAAACAAATTGCCGCAACCGCCATTAAAATGAGAACCAAAAACAAAATTCCCGTTATAGCAGAAAACGGATTTTCATTTTTGGCAGGAAATAAAATTCCTGCCATTGTGAAAAAAATAATAGAAAATATAACCGATGCAACAAAAAGCAACAGAAAGGTGATTTTTCCGGTTGTGGCAACTGTTATGATAATCATAGGCACAGAAAGAATCAGTATTTCAAATACCTGTGTCCCAATTAAGAGAACATAATCTCTTCCAACACTATATTTTTTTTGCATCGTAAGATATCTTAGTTCATCCGTTTGCACATAGGCATACAGTGCATTCAATGCCAAAATTAAAATCGCATAACATCCATTTTCTATTTTTGCCATCTGCATCATTCCAAAAAGGAAAAGCGAAATCACATAATAATTTATGGTATCGGTCTTTCGAAAAAAAGCGAAAAAATATGCCCTGCCAATTGTATTGTGTTTCGTTTTTCTACCAAATAATTTCACATAGTTATCATTTCCTTCCAGCTCGTGATTTGGAATCGCAAGAATAAGACCACCTAATATCGCCACAATCAACACAAATACCAAAAGTGCAGCTCCAAACTGATACTGTTCTGCAATCCTTGTAAAAAACAAGATAGAAGCTGTTCCGGTTTGCTCTTTATAAGTATATAAAATTGACAAAAACACATCTGGAATCACCACAACGTAAAAGCAGATAAGCAATACGGAAAGAATACAAATATTAATGACATTCTTTACTTTTCCAAGCCCGAACCAGCTGCAAATCCATCCCAAAATGAGATACATCAGCTCAAACACAAAATATTCCGTCACGCAGGTAAATAGAATATTACAGCACATTCTCGTCAGGAAAAAAACTCCATTTCTGCAAATCAAGGCAATTATCATAGAAGAAGAAAGAATCAGAACCAATGCCAGTGCAATTATAATTTCAAATGTTAAAACAGCAAAGTTCTTTTCTTTATTTGTCACAGGCATCTGGGTCGTATATTCCATCAGGGAACCTTTTTTCATAAATAAAATTTTGACAAACAAGAACACCAGGAACGTCCACATAAAAACAGAACAGCTATACGCATCCAACACAACCCGTGTCTGCGAGGCATTACTGTTCACACTTTTGAAAAAAGAAAAAAGTGCAAAGGACAAAAAAGAAATGATTCCAATCACAACCATACCCATAAACAGCCGAAATACCCTGCTTTTTAGTAATCCTGCCTGAAGAACATTTCGTTTGAAAAATAGAAACAATAGCTGCACGATCTCTTTTACTTTGCTATATCTCATAATCCGACTCCCTAAATCCTACCAGTTGTTTAAACACTTCTGTTAGCGATACCTTTTCTTTTCTCATATCAAGAATGGATTTCATCATTCCTTTATAAAGTAAAACAGCACGGTCTCCTATCTGCTCCGCCAATTCCAGATCATGGGTACAGATCATAACCAATTTCCCTTTTTCAGCAAGCTTACGCAATAAAATTTTGCTTGCCTCCTTCGCCTCGATGTCAATTCCATTTAAAGTTTCATCCACAACCGTGATGTCTCTTTGGAGTAAAAATGCGGTAATTAACTGAATCTTTTTTACCATTCCGTGCGAATAATTTTCAATCAGATTCTGGATTCGATGTTCCATCGCGTAATATTGTATTAGCCGCTCATACAGTTTTTCATCGACTGTAACATCATAGAGTCTGCACATCATTCTCACATACTCATCGCCAGACAAAAAAGCCGGGAGGATATTTTCACTCGAAAGATAAAACATTTGATTCTTTGCCGCTATGTTGCAGCTGCTTTCATTTTTTACCAGAATCTCGCCATTTTTTCGATTTAGTAAATCAAACATCAATTTGATTAAGGTTGTTTTTCCACTGCCATTTGGACCTGCAATCACAAGAATTTCTCCTAGATTTCCTTCAAAAGTTATGTCCTTTAAGACATTGGTTTTCTCATATGCAAAGGATAGCTTCTCAATCTTTAACACCGCTTCACCTGTCATCTTATCCTTCCTATTCTGTCAAGCCTAAATCTATTGATTTTACTGGCTTTGACGATATTTATTTACCTCAAAACAAGAGCCGAGAGTGATAGATATCGTAGTATCTTGTACCGAATAGCTGATTAATGGGTACACTTCTTAAAGCATCCTCTTTCTTCGCTTTATAAAGGCTATTTTCCCTCTGATCAACTATGATGATGAACCTTCCGTGTCTAAGGGGATCGTGTCCCAACTTCCTTCGTCCCATCTACCATACACTGAGTGCCAGCCAAGCTCCTAAACGGGGTCTTGCCCCACGGAAATAACCGATGCCGGCTACAGCTCTTGTTTTATGTTTGATTGTTACTGACCAGCATTCACCTGTCGTGGTACTGATTTACTCAGTGGACGCTATACCATCTCAGGCTCTTGTTGGTCTTTTGCAGATGCAGTCTGTTCCGGACTCCATCATTTACGGGTTTCTGTTCCAGAACCCTGTCCAGTCTCCGATGCATTCCATCAGCCACTCGACAGAGTTCTGGATTTGATTCTTTTATTTACTATGCTGCCATTGGTACCTGTGACTGCATCTTTTTCAGCGGATTGTTGGTTCGTGTTGTATAGTACTCATGTAGCTGCTTAAATTCATCTGCATGCGACACCGCTGACTTTGCTGCCTGGAACAGCCAGTACCTAAGTCTCTTGCGTCCTCTGTGGCTGATTTTTGTCTGTCCTTTATGCTTGCCTGAACTGCATGCCACCAGCCCCATACCGCTTAGTTTCTGGATTTCCTTCACATCATCAAATCTGCTGATATCTCCCATTTCTGCCAGTATTCCAGCCAGTATGTTTTCACCTACACCTTTGATTTCAAGTATGTTTTCTGCGTAAGGTATTTCCCTGCATTTTTCATGTAAAGTACTTTCAATCACAGCAAGCTGCTCATCCAGCTTCAGGATCTGTTCTGCATACCATTTCACTGCTTCACGCCCTGCATCCGTTCCATCCGTTAATCCCACACTTTTCTCTGCATAGCTCACGATTTCATTGGCTCTGCTGTAACCGCGTCCTCTTAGTTTTACATTGTGCCAGATATTTTTTATGCCTTCTGCTCCCAGTGCTGTGATATCCGATGGGATAGCTGATACTTTCAGTACTTCCAAAGTAAACGCTCCATCTATTTTTCCAAATGCGTCCATGTATTCTGGAAAATAGATTTTCAATTCTCGGTGAAGACGATTGATATTTCTTATCCTGTCTTCGGTAAGCTGATCCCTGAACATGGAGAGTCTTCTCATGTCTGCGTAAACTTTTTCTGGAAGATAAGGCATTCCGTAGTTTCCATCTTTCACAAGATTTGCAATCAGTTTCGGATCTTTTCTGTCATCCTTGACCTGGCTATTGTCTTCTATTTCTTTACTCTGCTTTACGGCATATGGATTTACCTGGACAACGCTGATTCCGTTTGAAATCATCCATGCAGCCAACGCAAACCAGTAGTGACCTGTCGGTTCAAGACCCAGTACTATCTGTTTCTTATCGTGTTTTGCCGCAAGTGCCAGCACCCATGCCTTGGCATTCGCAAAGCCTTCTGAAGTATTGCTAAACTCGAATGCTCCGCTGCTTAACTCTCTTCCTCTGACATCGATTGCCCTAATATAATGATTCTCACTACCTATATCGCATCCTACTATAAGCATGTCATCCGTAATGAAAGAGAGTTTATCGTTCTTGGCAAATTTACCGTTTGTTTCAAGTTCACGCCAGGTATAGGATCTCAGTTCTTTTTCTACCACCTCTATTTTCCTGCTCAATTCTTCTTTTGACAGAAGCTTTATTGCCTGATTTTCTACATTTACTTGCTTTTTTGTTCTTCTTGCTTTAACATTCATCTTGAATACCTCTTGTGTTTTTAGATTTTACCAACTGGCAGGTCAGTAATAATCTAAATTTACTTGAGGTATTCTTTTTGGTCAATTCCTTTTACTCTTTAAAGTATACAGGAAGCTCCTAATAAATTTGTCTCATTATATTAACTGTGCTTCTTAATTCTTCTACAAAAGTAGAAATCTCATCCCTGTTGTTGTATCTGGATAGAGAAATTCGTATGGTTGCTTTCGCATCCGCCTCTGACATTCCAATCGCCTTTAACACATGGGACACCTTTAACTGCATTCCATTGCAGACGGAACCCGTGGAGATGCAGATTTTTCGTTCTCCCAGCTGATCTGCTAAATTTAACGCATTCACACCTTTGATACAAACGCTTAAGTGATGATAGGCACGATTCTCTTTTTCTCCAACCAACGAGATTTCTTGTATGTTTTCCTTTAATTCCTTCCATAACAAATCGCGCATTTGTTTTATTTTCAAAGATTCCTGTGAAAAATCAGCGTATGCTTCTTTTGCCGCCACCGCCATTCCCTCGATTCCTATGGTATATTCCGTTCCTGCTCTTACCCTTTGCTCCTGCGCCCCTCCGTATATCAATGGAGATATCCGAATTCCATCTCTTTTATATAAAAAACCGACTCCCTTAGGGCCATGAAACTTATGTCCACTTGCGCTTAACAAATCAATTCCTAGCTTATTACAGTCAATCTCATAATGACCATATGCCTGAACCGCATCCGTATGAAAAAGAGCATTCTGGCTATGTGCAATCCGTGCAATTTCTTTTATTTTCATCAAGGTCCCAATCTCGTTGTTTGCATACATTACACTTACTAAGATGGTATCTGGCCGAATTGCCTCCCTCAACTCATCCAGCTTTATGTTTCCCCGGTGATCAACTCCAATATAAGTCACTTCATAGCCATTTTTTTCTAAAAATTCGCATGATTTTAGCACCGCCTTATGCTCAATCCTACTCGTAATAAGGTGTCTGCCCTTTTCTTTATATGCATCCGCAATTCCGCGCAATGCCCAATTGTCAGACTCACTTCCTCCTGAAGTAAAATAAATTTCCTTTCCCTGTGCATGTAGGGTGTCTGCAATATCCGCTCTCGCTTTTTCTACCTTTTTTCGTTCTTCTTTTGCCCACTGATATCCAGCAGACGGATTTGCATATCTATGCCTAAGACCTTCTTGCATGATTTCATATACTTTATCAGATATTCTGGTTGTCGCTGCATTATCAAAATAAATCATCTTTTTCCCTCTGCATCATTACCAAACTTGATATAGGTCATTTCTGGCATCCATGCAATACTTTCTTGAAATAGTACTGGCAGATTCGATATTTTTTGGCTATATGTTCCTTTCTTGACACAGTCATTTAGATACTCCAGCAAGCTGCAATAAACCTGATTCGCTATTTTTCCTTTTATAATAATGCATGGCTCATTATTGTTATATTTTTCCTTGCTAATGCGCATGATATAGGAATTCTTTAACGGCAATTCCGAAATTTTACACTCCCTTCGTTTTTCCTGTTCCATGGAATATAATTGAATTTTTGCTTTTCCTTTCATATTTTGTCTCCTTACCCTGCAAATTGTTGTAGCAGCATCATAATTCCAGTCACCAAAAATAAAACAGCGTATGTAAGCTTTACCCAGTGTGTTTTTTCACTGACAAAAAGTGCCAGTACCGAAGTCTTTTTCCCAAAGGAAACCAGAAACACGAAAAATAGCAACGGAAGCATACAAATAAAACTATATAAGGAAAGGTACCAGAATGCTTGTAAGAAATAGGCTGCATCCACATGAATAATTGTAACAATGGAAAGCAGATAGATTTGCCCCGCGCATAAAAATTCTGTAAATCCAATAGCTGCACCTAAAATCAAACCTGATAATACAAAATAGTTGCTATTTAAAAACCGCTTCACATTCTCTTTTATAAGCCTATGATTTATCCCTCTTACTTTTTCTGGCAGCTGTGCTTTTATGCCGCCTAAGTCATCTTTTTTGATTGCAGCATAATCATTCAAATTCAATACACCTAGCAAAAGTAAAAGCAAACTAAGAACGATATGAATTACCTTCACTAAGATGGAAGAGTGAATCTGACTCATCACCTGATACAAAACAGTTCCAAGCAAAAGCATTGATATGAATTTTCCAATGCAAAAGGCAATTCCAACTGGAAGAACCTTTTTGGAGTCTGCTTCAAGTAACATTAAGAGGAAGAAGAACATGGAAAGCGAGCAGGGATTTAAACCATTCAAAAAAGCAGCACCCACAAGTTTTAACACATCCATATCCCGCACTACTTTTTGGTCCTGGTTTAAGTGAGAGACCTGCTCTCCCAATTGCTTTGTCTCCCCTAGGCTTTCATCTTCTATTACATCCTCCAGATTCTTTTTTATGGATGCTTCCTCATAAAAATACGAATTTCTGACAAAAATAATAGGCACTGTCCCAACGAACTCTGGTTCAACACCATATTCCTCACAATACCCATTTAATAGACTTTTGTTTTCCACGGAAACAATATTGTATTTCAAAATCTTAAGATTTTTTTGTGTCTTTGAATACGCCAGAAGATAATCCGATATTTTTTTACAACTGGAACAGGTTGGGGAATAGAAATACACCAGTTCAAGTTTCCGTTTGCTATCCTTCTCTTGAAAAAAATGATAAATATCATCTTTCGTGATATCCTCATAGAGTATCTCTTTGGGGTGACCGTCGATATAATGTACAATAAATGGGACTCCTTCTTTTCCATATTTTGAAAGCAGCGCGTCAGAACCTTCCTGCATAGAATCAAGGTCAATTCCATAGATTACTTTTTTATCCAAAAGGGAACTTTCTTTTTTTACCTCTGACATATCATTTTTCAGTTTTTTACAAGATGCACAGGTCTCACTTGTCACCCAGATATAACAATCTGATTCCGTCTTTGTAATTTTTTCTATATCTTCACTCTGAATCTTCACATATAAGGAATCTTCCTGCTTTCTTTTTTCATTTACCAAGGTAATCATTCCTATGACAAAACAGGCAAATAAGAGGATTCCTAACATTTTTTTCCATTTATTTTTCATATCGTTTCTTTGAACCCTTTCCATTTTTTACAGTAAGAATTCCCTTTAAAATCATTTTTCCGTCTCCTAGTGGTGGTATGACATTTACAATGTGGAGCATATAGATGCCGGAAATAACTTCTATGATACCGCTGTCACATTGACGGCTGAAAAACATTCCGCAAAGACCTATTAAAAATGTCACAGCCGGTCCTAGCACCGCTGTCTGTATTAAATTCGCTCCTGTCAAATTTTCT
The DNA here is from genome assembly GCF_001940165.2 of Roseburia sp. 831b. Classification (NCBI taxonomy): domain Bacteria; kingdom Bacillati; phylum Bacillota; class Clostridia; order Lachnospirales; family Lachnospiraceae; genus Roseburia; species Roseburia sp. 831b. Next base: position 181,025 of record NZ_CP135163.1, read on the forward strand.
TCTGTAGTAATGGAGGCTTTCCAGATTCCGTAGCTGATTTTTACAGTCTTTACTCCAAAACGCCGCATAAACACAATGTGTAAATACTCGTGTATGCTAACGGACCCAAGAAAGCCAACCAGATACACAAGTAAACAGCTCATTCCAATTTCCAATGTCTGTGTAAAAAAAAGAAGCAGCGTTGTTAAGAGCAACATGATGATTGCAAAAAACAGATTATTTCTGAAACACCAGGCATATATGGTATGAAATGATAACTCCGCTGTATTTTTCACAGTGATTTTTGATTTTCTACCAGGTAATGTCTGTATTGCAATAATTTTTTTGCAAAATAATAGGTTCCAAACAGCATTGCGAAACAGATTCCTACAAAAAATACAATTGGGAACCATTCACCTGTAAGTCCAAATGACATGCTTGTTACACCGGCAGAGTCTGTTGCAGATTTAAAAAAAATTGTTTGAAAGAAACAATATCTCATTCCATCTTCCCCTGATGAAAATAACATCACCAAAAAACTAATCGTCATACCTACCAGCGTTGTAACCATTGACAAAAGTATGGAAACCGCTAACATAACGCCGGTTGAAGAATTTCTCCACTTCATCAAAAAAACACTTTCTTTTTCTTCCATATCCATTTCCTTTCAACCTGTGGGAGAAAAATTCTCCCACAGGAATTTTAGAATTATTTACACTCGGCTCTTACTTCTATACCATTTTTAGACCAATTCCATTTTCCGGTAAAAGTCTTTCCCTTATAAACCACACACCAGATCTGTAAGCCTGCATAAACGGTAAATGCAATTGACAATAATACCGCCAATAAAATCAAAAACCATGCATTGCACTCCACAATGGCATTACGAATCCCCTCTTTTACGGCCATCAAATATGTACCAACTTTTGCTGAAACTGCATACTGCATATTCCACTTCTCCTTTCTTCTATACCCTTTTTATATCCATTTCTTCTCGTCGACGTTTCGAAATGTGTTGTCCTTGGACAATGAAAAGTATAGCTTTTTGGACAAGCATGCACAATAAAGTATTGGTATATTCTGATTACCTATAATTCCTGTTATTCAATAGAAATGGTATAAAGATAGTTCAATATCTCGGATACCTTCTCCTTTTTCTCATTTGGAAATTGATTTAAATCATAATTTACCTTTCCAGACAAAATAAAATCTCTAACTCGAATAAAGTTCTCTTGCGAGCAAATATAAAATTTTGGCTGAAAATCCTCTTCCCTTCACTTCAATCTCATATAAATGTTTGGTCGAAATCTCTATTTTTTCTGCTAATTGTTCTCTTGTGAAGCCTTCTCTTTCCCGTATATCCCGAATTCTTTTTCCTGCGTATTCATAAATCTGTTCTGTCATATTGATTACTATGCCTTTCTATGATCTAATCAAAGCAGTTTTGTGTAAAAATATTTCCTGTAAAAATTTTCACAGATTCGAAGAAATTACTCGCCTTCATCCGGCAAATATTCAAACAAATCCCCTGGCTGACAACCCAATGCTTTACAAATTCGCTCCATGGTTTCAAAACGTATACCCTTCATTTTCCCTGTCTTTAAATTTGATAGATTTACATTTGTCATATCTAGTTCTTTTGCAAGGTCATTGACACTTATCTTTCGATCTGCCATAACTCTATCAAGTCTGATTATAATACTCATCTTCCCATATCCCCTCTATGCAATCGTATCCATCTCTTCCTCAATCTCTTTTCCATAGAAGAAAATCTCTGAAATAATTCCGATAATTGCACCAAATAATAATACTATAATATCGTCAAACTGAATTTTGACAATAAATCCGTTCGAAGCGGGATTCATTCCCTCTAAAATCAGCGACAGCAGCATTTGAAGTGGGTAGCTTGCAATCAAAACCAGTGCCATTCCACGTACTTTCTTTACATTTCCTTTGCCAAAAGGTTTTCCGCTTTTGGCAATCTCTAGCAATACAAGGCTAAGTAACAGCTGTGATACTGCAAGACAGCTTAATTTTACAAACAAAACTCCATGATCCTGCAACGCAGCGTTTCCATAATCTCCTGCCTGCATCATTACTACCATTTGAAACAATTGATAGCATGCAAAAATTGCAAATACCGCTGAAATGATAAAACTCACAATCTTATCACTCCTGATTCTTCTAATTAATTTCTTCAATCCTACTTCTCCCATGTCTTTTCTCCCATCCTTTCTTTTTTCGTGTTAAATTTGCAAAAAGTGCATCATTGCTACGATTACAGCCTGCATCTTGTCATTGATTCTGCCCGAATTATAATCAGGTTTTCTATTTATTATATATCATTTATTTTAAACTATGTCAATATATTTTTAAAGTATTGCTTTAATTATTTCAATTTGTTTTATAAATATGACTCAATTACAAACCAAGATGCAGTTGATTTCAAACCTTTAGCTGAAACTCAATTGTTCCTCAATTGCAACCATTACTTCTACTGCATTTGCAACTTTATTGAAATTTAGAAGTGCTCCCACAGCGGTAAGTGAACCTATTTTGCACTTATTTTGTCATCTTTCTTCATTTCTGCGGTGCCTTTCCTCTATAACTCGGTATTAGGCATGTGCATTTTCACCACTTTTTTTCCTGCTCTGCGGTGCCTTTCCTCGATAACTTGGCATTAGGCATGTGCATTTTCACCACTTTTTTCCTGCCCTGCGGTGCTTTTCCTCGATAACTTGGCGTTAGGCATGTAATTTTGTACATGAAAAAACATGCCTATAACCAAAATACAGCTATTAGGCATGCCTTTTATCTCTTTTTAAGCGAGAGATGTACGTGCCTGAAATCAATATTTTAATAATAGGCATGTCAATTGTCCCCAAAATACAACTTTTTACTTTCTCTATACGTGATTTCTATAATAGCAATTATTGGAACATTCCCCGTGGAACAGTCTTGTTCGAATTCGTCTTTGAAATTCCGCATGAAGCTGAACTTCTCCACTGTCTTTTTGCGCTAGCGCTTCAACCTCCTCTAAAATTGTAAGTGCCCTCCTTAACTGACGAATATCTTCTTTTTCATAATCGATATAATTCCCACGGCCGACCACTTTTAAGTGCGTAACTCCGGCAGTCTGTAAGGATGCAAGTGCGCAAAGACCGCAGCCTGTCACCCCAGTCAGATACCCATCTATCTCTGCTTCTTCATTTGCCCCTGGCAAGTAGCCATCTATCTCTGCTTCTTCTTCATTCGCCTCTGACGCACTGGCATCCGTCTTACTCTTATAACCTTTCATCTTTGGCTCATATTCAACTGATGCCGTCACAGAACTATCTAACATGCAGCCCGGCTTTTCTTCCTGCGTCTTGTATACAGTATGCAGATTTTCTTTCGATTGATACAAGACATTACTTTGAAAAGCCGATTTCCCATAACTCCCCAGCTGATACGGCACTTTGCACAAATGTCCTAGTTCATCACAATGAAGTGAATTGCAGTAGGCACCTGTGAAATGGCACATCTCATTTAGGACAAACGCTTCGTATTCTGGTATCTTCTCCTTGGTCTTTCGGACGCAGGACTCCATATCCAATAAGCTGTTTTTCCGATGAAAAATAACCCTTGAAATGTCATACTTTGCCATCTGTTCTAAGAAAAGCGAATTTACCTCCGACATTTCCCCGCTTAAATGAATGTTACAACGAATTCCCTTTTCCCTTAAAAAGAAAACAAGTGCCGGATCTGCTATGATAAAAGAATCAAAGCCAATTTCCATACATGATGCTACAATGGATGCAATTTCCTCGTATTGTTCTTTGACATAATAAAGAGCATTTAGCGCAATCGTCACCGGTACCCCGTAGATTTTTACCAGATTACTTAAAATCTTTAAGTCCTCAAATGCCCCAATCTGCACATGATATGCCAAAACCTCCCGCCGGTTTAAGGGCGAGAGTGTTCCATATTTCTGACTCCACCAATACGGGACATAGCCACAGAAAAGTTCATCCGCCCCAGCCTCTACATACGGAATATATTCCTCTATAGAGCCCAGTCCTGCTACAATCTTCATTCGCTGCTTCGATTTTTTTCTAAAATCACTATTTTCTTGCATGTTCTTTGAACTCATGTTATCTCATACTTCCTGTTTTTTATCATTTCTACATCAAATTTACAACCATCCGGTCAATGTTGCTTTTTCTTATTTTCACCCAAAAATCTATCTCCTCTAGCGCACGCTTGTCATATCCAAACAATGAATTGTACCTTCCAACCATCCGTAGATGTTTGGGATATAGGAAAACAAAATCCCTACAATATTGCGGGCAGTTTTTTACAAGCGTCTGATTCCCACGGTCTCCATTCACACACCTTGCAAAAAGCGGACAATACTGTGATGTATTGGTTTGAAAATATGGAACATGAATACTATGATGTCCGTCCGGCACAACAAAATCATAGCCACAGGACTCATATTCGTAGCGGACGATACCGTACTGTTCTTTTAAATATTTCTGGTAAAAAGCATTGTTCGCAGCATTTTCGTGCATGGCATCTGCTTGAAATCCCAGCTTGTAGTTCATCCTTGGGTCTTTTCTTCGTTTGTTCAACAAAACACCAAGAATCGGCGTCAGCATATCCTCTTTTCCTTTTAAAAGAGCTGCCATTCCCCAGTCGTTTATCACAACTTCACAAGGAAACTTCTCTTGCTTACACCATGCATACAACTTCAAAAGTAGTTGTGTCGTCTGCTCTACATATTCCTCCCTTAAATAGGTGAATGCAAATGTCACCGACAAATCTTCCCATTTTGCTTTTTGTAAAATTGAAAAAAGCTGTGTTTCACACGGGAAAAGATTATGACAGAATTGATTTCCCAGATAAATCCTGGTCCATTTTGCCCTTGCAAAAGGATGTTCCGCCAATCCATTCCCAGACCAGTACTCTTTGAAAAAGCTGTCCTTATCTTTGGACAAATATTCCTGATAAAGTTTCGAATTGTCAAGTTCTAATGCGAGCTCTAAATTAGAAACTACACCCAGCAGTTCTACCGGGCTGCCCTCTAATGCATTGACACACTCACCTTTCTTTATCTGCATAAGTGCCTCCTGATACCACCCCAGTTTCTGGCTGGTAAAGTTTACGGCAAACACTTCGTCTTCTTTGGCAGGATAGCCCACACACTCCTTTGCAAGATAGGCATCATCCCCACATAATTTTAAATTGATATAGCGGTAATACGCTTCGAAAAGCCGTCTTGTCTGTGCCCGAAAGTCCTCATTTTCTATTGCAAGAAAATAAGAATTGAACACCTCCCCCTTTTCGTCCTTAGACATGCGGCGTGGGGTTATGTGCTCTAAGACAACATCCTGATACCCATTCTTTTTTTCATCGAAAAAATGTAACACCAGTGATTCATCTGTTCTCTCAGACACTTTTCCTTCATATTCAAGCGGTTCTGCGGTTCGAAAAACCAGTCCATTCTCTGACAGTTTTACAATTCGAACCTCTTTTTTAATCCCAATGTCATTCCAAAGTTCTCCCGCCAGCAACCCAAACGGAATCTGTTCTACCATTCCTTCGAAATCCATCTTATGCTCCTAACTTCACTTCTCATTTTTTCTGTAATAAGAACGAAATTTCCTATTACAGAAAGAAAAACTCCCATCCAGATAATCATACATGATTTATCCGGATGAGAGTATCTTTTTCAAAAAATTACAACTTCTTTGTAAACAATGCACGGATTGCATTTAATACCGCAATGACCATGACACCGACATCTGCAAAAATTGCAGCCCACATATTTGCAATACCGAGCGCACCAAGCAACAGACAAATCAGCTTGATTCCGATTGCAAACCAGATGTTTTCATAGACAATGCGGATACATTTCTTGGAAATCTTGATTGCCTTAGAAATCTTTAATGGATCATCGTCCATCAATACGATATCTGCCGCTTCAATCGCTGCATCCGATCCCATCGCACCCATCGCAATTCCGATATCTGCTCTGGATAGTACCGGTGCATCATTGATTCCATCACCGACAAAAGCAAGTTTTGCTTTTTCGGATTTCTTTTCGATAAGTTCTTCTACCTTTTCTACTTTTCCAGAAGGAAGAAGTTCACTGTATACTTCATCTAAGCCAAGATCTGCGGCAACTTTTTCTGCTACGCGCTTCGAATCTCCGGTTAACATAACAGTTTTCTCGACACCAGCTTTTTTCAGCTCTGCAATGGCCTGTTTGGAATGTGGTTTTACAATATCTGCAATGACGATATGACCTGCATATTCCCCGTCGAGTGCCATATGAATGATGGTACCGACATGATGACAATCCTTGTATGCAATTCCAAGACTCTTCATCAGTTTGTCGTTTCCGGCTGCAACCGTAACACCATCAACCTTTGCAGTGACGCCATTTCCACTGATTTCCTGGATGTCAGTAACTCTGCTTCGGTCAATCTCTTTTCCATAGGCACGCTGGATGCTCTTACTGATTGGATGGCTGGAGGCGCTTTCTGCTAACGCAGCATACTCTAGGATTTTTTCTTCTTCCAGCTTATTGTGGTGGATTCCTGTCACCTCAAAAACACCTTGTGTCAAGGTTCCGGTCTTATCCATTACCACATATTTGGTCTGTGAAAGGCTCTCCATATAGTTTGAACCCTTAATCAGAACACCTTCTTTACTTGCACCACCGATTCCGGCAAAAAAGCTTAACGGAATACTGATGACAAGAGCACAAGGGCAACTGATGACAAGGAAGGTAAGGGCACGGTAAATCCAGGTTCCCCAATCGCCGCCAAGTCCCATTCCGAATATCCGAACAAGCGGTGGAAGGATTGCTAATGCAATCGCACTATATACAACCGCCGGTGTATAGACACGGGCAAATTTTGAAATAAAATCCTCAGATTTTGATTTTCTAGAGCTTGCGTTCTCAACCAGATCTAAAATCTTAGATACAGTGGATTCTCCAAATTCCTTTGTGGTCTGAATCTTAAGAACACCTGTCATATTGATACATCCGCTGATGACCTCATCGCCCTCTTTTGCATCACGAGGAAGGCTCTCTCCGGTCAATGCCGCTGTATTTAAGGAAGAAGAACCAGAAAGAATGATACCATCGATTGGCACTTTTTCGCCTGGCTGAACTACAATTGTAGTTCCAATTTCTACCTCATCCGGGTCAACCTGTTCTAATTTTCCGTCCTGCTCAATGTTTGCATAATCCGGACGGATATCCATCAAATCACTGATATTTCTTCTGCTCTTTCCGACTGCATAACTCTGGAACAGTTCCCCAATCTGGTAAAAGAGCATAACGGCAATCGCCTCAACATAATCGCCATTTTCATAGACTGCCAGCAAAATTGCACCCACGGTCGCAATTGCCATCAACAGACATTCGTCAAATGGCTGTCTGTTGATAATTCCTTTTACGGCCTTTCTTAATATGTCATATCCAATCACCAGATATGGAATCATGTATAACACAAATCTGACCGCTGCCGGAGCTTTTACAAAATGTAATGCAATCAAAAGTACCGCTGCCACAATAATGCGGACAAGCATTTTCTTTTGCTTTTTATTCATAAGCATTTCCTTTCTTAGCGGAAGCTTTTACAGGAAAATCTCACAGTCATCTTCCACTTTTTTGCAATTCTTTAATACTTCCTGCATGACAGCTTTTGCATCCTGTCCTTCTTCAAATTCCACTGCCATTTTAAGTGTCATAAAGTTTACGGTACAATCTTTTACACCTGCTGTATTTTTTGCAGCCTCTTCCATCTTATTTGCACAGTTTGCACAATCCACATCAATCTTATACGTTTTTTTCATCTTCGTAATCCTGCCTTTCTGTTATTTGCAATTTCTTATTGGTAAAATTGCGTTTTCTTTATTTGATTAAACATTTGTTTAATTGTTGACTTTACTTTAACCGATGGAGTATAATAAGTCAACCGATATGGATTCTTTTTTTCCATTTGGTCAAAAAGAATTTCCAAATGGAGTAATACTTTCACAGAAAAAATTTTTACGGAGGTTTCATATGGACGATAAAACACTGCCTTACCACTTAGACAATACGGAGCAAAACATTTTATCCCACATGCCAAGTGCAGATGAGATTACAGAAGTATCCAACGCCATGAAGCAGTTAGGCGACCCGAGCCGCCTTCAGATTTTCTGGCTTTTGTGCCACTGCGAAAAATGCGTACAGGAAATCGCTTCTCTTTGTAATATGACAAGCCCTGCTGTCTCCCACCACTTGCGCTTACTAAAAAGCAGTAAATTAATTACGAGCAGACGCGAGGGAAAAGAAATGTACTACCATTCTGCTGACAATGAAATTGCAAAAGTACTTCACCATACCATCGAACAGGTTGCAAAAGTTACCTGTCCGGAGGAATCCATGCCTGCTCCAAAGGAGACATCCACCTCGCATCCATGTGATGAAAAGCAGGTACAGATTATCAAGGAAATTCATACACTTTTGACGGAAAATATGGAAAAACGCTATACGATAGACGAATTATCCAGACGTTATCTTTTGAATACGTCTACGCTAAAAGACTCCTTTAAAGCTGTTTATGGAATGCCAATTGCAACTTATATGAAGCAATACCGCATCCACGAGGCTTCAAAAATGTTAAAAGACACGAATCTTAGTATTGCAGAAATCTCGGCTGCAGTCGGTTATGAAAACCAAAGTAAGTTTACCAATGCATTTAAAAATGTAGTTGGAATTCCACCTACCGCCTACCGGAAATCGTGTTAGAAAAAGAAAACTTCGCACAGTCATAAAACTGTACGAAGTTTTTTTAATATAATTTCAACCCGTTGCGCACCGGTTCGCTGGTCAAATCAACGCCCAGCTTTTTAAAACTCTTAAGATCAATCTCCGAAAGCATGACAGAGGTGTGAACCTGACATCCTCTTAATTTCGGAAGCTGTTCCATCGCTGCTCTTGCCTTCTCACTGGTTGCGGAGGAAAGTGCCAGTGCAATCAAGGTCTCATCCGTGTGAAGTCTTGGGTTCTTTCCGCCGAGGAAACGCACTTTTAAGTCCTGAATCGGCTGAATTGCCTCTGCCTGAATCAGTTTTTCCTCATGGTCAATTCCCGCAAGATACTTTAATGCATTGAGAATCAAAGCCGCGGAAGCGCCAAGGAAATCGGATGTCTTGGAGGTGATAATCGTGCCATCTTCCAACTCGATTGCGGCGGTTGGCACCCCAAGCTTTTCTGCACGTTCTTTGGCTGCAACGGTAACCTTACGGTCGTCTGTTGTAATCTTTGCCTGTTTCATCAGAAGCTCAATTTTATAAACTTCATTTTCCGAAGCTTCGCCTCTTGCGACCTTATTCATTGCAGTATAATATCTGCGGATAATTTCCATATTGGACGCCTCGCAACATGCATCATCATCAAAAATGCAGTTTCCAGCCATATTGACGCCCATGTCGGTCGGTGATTTATAGTAGGTATTTTCCCCGTAAATCTCTTCAAAAATCGCATTTAATACCGGGAAAATCTCAATATCACGGTTATAGTTGACAGTTGTCTCACCGTAAGCTTCCAAGTGGAATGGGTCAATCATATTGACATCGTTTAAGTCTGCTGTTGCTGCCTCATACGCAAGGTTAACCGGATGTTTTAGTGGGATGTTCCAGATTGGGAATGTCTCAAACTTCGCATATCCGGCCTTCACACCGCGCTTGTTCTCATGATAAAGCTGGGACAGACAGGTCGCCATTTTTCCACTTCCAGGGCCAGGTGCTGTAATAACAACAAGTGGTCTTGTCGTCTCAATATAATCATTTTTTCCGAATCCATCTTCACTTACAATCAAAGGAATGTTGGATGGGTATCCTTCAATCTTATAATGCTGATATACTTTGATATTCTTTTTCTCTAAACGTTCCTTAAACTGAACGGCGCCATTTTGTCCTGCAAACTGCGTAATGACAACGCTTCCGACATAAAGACCTTTCTTCTCAAATTCGCCAATCAGACGCAGCACATCGACATCATAGGTGATTCCCAAATCGCCTCTGACTTTATTTTTCTCGATGTCGGCTGCACTGATTACAATTACAATCTCAGCCACATCCGAAAGCTGCATTAACATCTGCAATTTACTGTCCGGCTTAAATCCCGGAAGTACTCTGGATGCATGGTAATCGTCAAATAACTTTCCACCAAATTCCAAATACAGCTTGTCTCCAAACTGACCAATCCGTTCTTTGATGTGCTCGGACTGGATTTTTAGATACTTGTCATTATCAAATCCTATCTTCATCTTTTTCCTCATGTATTCGTTAGTATATTCTAAATTAAAATTTTAACATAGAAAGAGGAAAATGTACATTACAAGATATCCAAACAATAGCCCCTTTTTTTGTGATAATTTCACATGAATTTATTTTTTGAAAAAAGAAAATTTCGACTCGTATGGTTCACTTTCGGATGATAAAAGCTGATAACCGATTCCAGCAATTTTTTCCCGAAGCATCTCAATGTCCGGCTCGCTTTCGCTGACGATAACGGTCTCTCCTTTTTTGGCGGAGGATGTCACCTTTTTTACCTTACAATTAGAACGAACCAGATCATTTAAGTGGGATTCGCACATTCCACACATCATGCCATCAATTTTTAACGTTGTTTTTATCATGTTACATAGTCCTTTCCTGCTTTTTACTTCAAAAAAGTTTCGCTTCATTGGCAGAATTTTCCTGTACCAATAAAGCACTTTCTCTATCTCACATTCTAAATTCGAGTCCGTTTTTGTCAATAAAAAACAGCCCATTGAGAAAGAATCTCAACAAGCTGTTTTCGAATTTACCATGTTTTTGCGACATAATGAATATCACTTACCGTATAGATGGTGACAAATGCTTCCGGATCAATCTCCCGCAGAAATGCCATCAGTTTCTGATACTCACCTTTGTCTACAATCGTGATTAATTCGGAACGTTTTTCCATTTTGTAAGCGCCTACCGCCTCATAGATAGTCGCACCGCTGTGAAGTTCATTTACAAGAAAATCTCGAATCAAATCTTGCTTTTTTGAAATAATGCAGACTCTTCTTTTGATATTGTGGTCAAAAATGAAATGATCCAAAATCATTCCATTAAAATAAGTACCAAGCAAGCTAAGAATCACCGTCTTGGTATCATAAAAAAAGATGGTCGACATTGCCACACAAAAACCTGCAATTGTTAAGGCTCTTCCGATTTCAATGTGTAAGTACTGATTGATGATTTTTGCTACAATATCAAGTCCTCCTGAGGACGCATTCCGGTTAAACAGAATCGAAAGCCCGATGCTGACGACTAAAATATAACATACGACATCTAGTTCTGCACTTCCTGTCATCGATGTGTAATCAGGGAACAACCGCTCAAAAATCGCCAGATAAACGGACAATAATAAACTTGTATACACGGTTTTCCCGCCAAATTCTTTTCCACAGAATATGAATCCAACTACAAGTAGAATTGTGTTTAATACAAACGTGATGACCGACAACGGCTGCGGAATAAGATTTGTTAGGACAATGGCAAGTCCTGAAATGGAGCTGATTGCTGTATGACTTGGCTGCAAAAAGAAAAAAACAGCAAATGCGATGATTCCATCTGCAAGCGTTAAATACAAAAATTCTTTTATCATCTCGGCATATTTCTTTTCCTTCATGTTCACAAATCCTCTTCTTTTTTCATTTTTACAAAATCTTTCTCTGTTTTACCACAAAATACTACGAAATACAATCCAATTTGGAAACGGAAATGAGTTTTTTTGTTTTCTTTGCATAAAAAAGCAATTCTTCATTTGCCTGGTTGTATGGTCCAAATGCTTCGATGGTACAGATGCATTTCTCGCAGGAATCCATCTTTTCTTTTGCCATTTGTACGGTTTCCTCCTTGATTGGGAAAAATGCCTGTTCCGCCACGACATCGGATGCAAGTGGCTTCGCAACTGCATATTCGATATCATTTTCGTAGAGAATTCCTGCTACAAATGGTATGTTTTCCCGCTGCAAGCGATAATATACCGGGATTGCGTCTCCCCCGCCTCCTATCACAAAAACTTTTGGTGCTCCCTCATTCGGCGGAAGCTGCATCATTCCAAGCAATGGATGAAAGCTTTTTTCGGCTACGCCATATAAGTTTTGAACATAATCACCGGTAAAAATCTCTTCCGGCGCACCCACTTTATCTAATTTATCGCCTTTTACACAGGCAATCGTATCCGATACTTTCTGTGCAAGGTCTAACTCATGAAGAGACATGATAACAGCCATATCCCGCTCATGTGCAAGGCGTCTGATACTGGATAAGATATCAAGCTTATAACGCATATCAAGATAAGAGGTCGGCTCATCGAGCACCAGCACATTTGTCTCCTGACAGATTGCCCTGGCAAGCATGACACGCTGCTTTTGCCCGTCGCTGATTTTGGAAAATTCCAGATTTTCCACATCATTTGCATGCACTAACGTGATGGCTTCCTCCACGGCACACCAGTCGTCCTTTGAAAGAATTCCAAAACGCCCGGTGTATGGGTATCGTCCGGTTGCAACAACATCCTTACAGGTCATAAGCTCCGGGTGAATCGGTTCCGTCATTACCATCGAAAGCTCTTTTGCAATGTCTGATTCTTTCATGTGGTTCGTCTCTTTTCCACAAAGAATCACGCTTCCGCCAAGCGGTTTTAACTGACCGATAATACTTTTTAATATGGTAGACTTTCCAGAACCATTTTTCCCTATCAAGGTGAGAATTTTTCCTGGAACTACGCGAAGTTCCACATTGTGGATGACAACTTTTTTTCCATAACCAACGGTAAGCTGCTTCGTTTCTAACCCTTTTTTCATCCGCGTCCCCCTTGCTTTCTTAACATCATCACAATGACAACCGGAACTAAAAGAACCGCTGTGACAGAGCTGATACTTACCTCCGTCGGCGCAAACAGTGTTCTTGCAATTCCGTCACAGAAAAGTGTCACCACTGCTCCACCAAAAAAACTGCCCGGAATTAACACCAATGGTTTTGCTGTTCCCATCGCCATTTTCACAAGATGCGGCACCGCAATTCCCACAAACGAAATCGGTCCTGCAAATGCAGTCACACATGCAGACAGAAAACTGGATAATAAAATCAGTGCAATACGGAGTGCCAGGATATTGACCCCCATGTTTCTTGCATAATTTTCTCCCATCTGGAATGCTCCGATTGGTTTTGACAAGAAAAGTGTAACTACAAATGTAATTGTAATAATCACCGTAATCATACCCACATTGGACCAGTTCATTCCAGAAAAACTGCCCTGCGACCAGTTGTGAAGATTTACAATATTGGAATCGTCCGCAAACGTCACACAAAGATCCGTAATCGCGGAGCAGATATAACCAATCATAATTCCGCAGACAATTAAAAGCGACATTTTGTGAACCCGCAGGGAAATCAGAAGAACAAATCCCATTGCGAGCATCGCTCCTATAAAAGCTGCCACGACCATTCCAAAAGAGCTGATGGTAATCCCTTTTCCAAGCAGATAAATCATCGTGAGTGCCACCGTAAGTTTTGCCCCGGAAGAGATACCAAGTACATACGGACCTGCAATCGGATTTCCAAAAAAAGTCTGTAACAAAAATCCGGAAATCGAAAGCGCCCCGCCTAAAAATATGGCAGATAGGATTCTCGGCAAACGGATATCCCAGATAATATGATATGCCATACTCTGTGTATCCTGTTTGCATATGACCGCCATAAAATCTTCCCTTGAAATCGCAATACTGCCGTAACAGACATTCCATACGAATAAGCCAATCAGCAATATCAAAATTGTCCCAAATGAAATTACATACCTCTTCACGCTTCATTACCTCAATTTCTTTAGATAATTAAAGTTCTCAGATTCCTGATTTGTAAAAACCTGATGTAAATCTTCCATAAAATCTCCAATTGCAGTCGATCTTTGGAAAAAGTTCTGGCTGGTGCAATAAACGTTTCCATCCTGCACTGCCTTAAAATCTGCAAACAATGCATTTTTTGCAATAAGCTCATCAATGCTGCCAATTTCGCCATCAATCGTGCTATTGTAAATCAAAATATCTGCATCCTTTGCTCCGGCATAGAAATCTTCCATCTGGATGTTCATGGTCGAGAGTGCGTTTTCATCCTCTCCGGTCAACTGAGCCGGCACATAAGTTCCACCTGCAAGTGCAATCATCTGAGCCACATAATCACCGGATTTTCGAACGCTGATTGCACCGTTTCCGGTCACATAGAAAAAGGCTACTGTTTTCTTGCAATCCGCATTTTCCATAATCGGTTCTATCTTCTCTAGTGCCAAGTCATAATAATCGGCCGCTTCCTCTTCTTTCCCAAACAAAACACCATATAACTTAATCCACTCTAACCTTCCAAGTGGATGGCTCTCATAACTGGAACGCTCCACCAATACCGGAATGCCAAGTTCTTCTAACTTCTCTTTTACCTCTGGATTATGATAAATCATGGTATTTTCGATTGCGAGGTTACAGCCCTCACTTAGAATCAGCTCATAATCTGGCGCACTGTATTTTCCAGCGTAAAGAAGTTCTCCATTTTGCATTGCTTCTACCGCTTCGTCAATGTACCAGCCATCTTCTTTTGTACCGGACAAACGGATATCGGAAACCGCGCCAATCTGTCTGATTAGATCCATGACGGATGTGGAAACCAGGTAAGTCTTATCTAACGGCTGCTGTAATACCGTGACATCCTCCGGTAAGTTAGACGGAACTTCTTTCTTTTCCGGGACAAGCAAAAAACGACCGCCATCCACGATCGTAATCATTTTGTAGTCCCCATATTCGTCTACGCTATATTGTGTGGCATAACTTAACTCCATCGTTCCTGTCTTAGAAAGGGAATTAAAATCCACTTTTTCTTCTGCTGTCTCCTTATCCTTAGCGCCACAGGCACTAAGGATAAAGAGCATACAGAGTAATAAACCTAAAAGAATCCTCTTTTGCTTTTTCATAAACTATTTTACCAATTTAAAATTCAATGTGTAATCTACTTCATGTGGTTTGCTCATGGCAGTTGTATCTCCAACCACCTCAAGATCTGTATCAAGTGCAGCTACCGGAATTGTAAAAGTAGAATTGCCACCTTCGTTTTCATTTAAGATTTTTTCACCATCTACAAGCATGTAATCATAGTTTTTGCTGCTCCATACGATTGTAGCAGAAATCTTTCCGTCTGTCACTTTGATTTTTGCAGGAGATTCTACGGTTGCTTTTCCGCTTCCACCTTCTAACGTTACCTCTGCTTCGTATTCACCATCTGCTAAATCAGAAGATTCACCTTCTTTTACAGGGTTTGAAACAGAAACTTTATGATCGTACCATTTTCCTTTTGTTCCGATGATAGCAAGATCAAATTCTTCTCCTAATGCTTCTACCGGAATGTCAAATCCGTAAACTTCTTCTGTTGTTCCATCGCTATATGTAACGGTATCTGTAGTTGGATTTAATAATTTTGCGCCATCTTTCTGTGCATCGTCTGCGGTTCCAACAAAAAGATTTACAACATTTTTAGATGGTAAGCTGATATGTACGGTCATCTCACCATTTTTTACAGTAAGAGTTCCTTTTCCATCGTTTGCTTCATTTACATGAAACATTGTGCTGTCAGTATCAAAATCAACGGTGTAAGTTCCGTCTGCAACTTCATTTGTGATGGCGCTTGCTGTACCTTTTGCAAGGTTTTCGCTGGATGCTAATGCATCTGCTGTGTGTTCTACATATAACTGCTGGATTGCTGGGATTCTTCCAAGACCTGCAATCTGGGTATCTACGCTGTCAAATGCACCGGATGCTTCAAACTGGCTCTTCCAGGAATCTTCGTCGTCACCAGCCATATCGTTGTTCGCATGGTCACCGGCAACTACCATCAATGGACGAAGAACTACTTTTTTGTAACCTGCTTCTTTTATTTTTTCAATGACAACGTCACATGCAGTATCTTCTGGTTCACCCTCAACGGTACCGATAAAGGTGTTGGTATATCCTAATGTATCCATCTGTGTCTGCATCTGGTCATAGGTTACATTTGCTGTGTGGGAAGTTCCATGTCCCATAAATACAAAAGCGGTTCCGTCTTCTGCTGCAGCTTCTACGCTATCAAAACCTGCTGTCTTAGCAGCTTCCTCTGCAACTGCTTTTGCAACTGCTTCTTTATCTGCGTTGATTACAGTTGCATCATCGCCAACTTTACCAAGAAGTGGTTCTGCAACTCTTACTGTCTCAAATTTATCTGCATATTTTTCAACAGCTTCCATCAATTCATCATATTCAGCACCATGCATTAAGTGTGTTGGCTGAACAACAAGGTTCTTTACCCCATTTGCAACTGCACGGTCTAATGCCTGATCCATGTTATCGATTTTCTCATCATCACGTGCCTGAACATGGTTAATGATAATCTGTGCTGTAAAAGCTCTTCTTACAGACCAGTCTGGGTTTGCTTCCTGTAATGCTTTCTCAATTCCACCGATATCTGTTGCACGGCTGTCATTGAAGGAAGTACCAAAGCTTACAACCAAAAGTTCATTTTCTCCGATTTCATCCTCATTTAAAGAATCATCTTTGGATGCATCTCCCGTATCTCTTCCAAAGTAATCTGGGTCAGCGTTTTCGCCGGATACTAATTCTTTCTGTGCATCGGTCAAAGCATCCCAGGCTGCTTTTGCGGCTGCACACTGCTCATCTGTGTCATCTGTTCTTTCCTGCACATAAATTGCATCTATCAAAGCTGCTACTTCATCTGCCTTTGCCTGGTCGTCTACAACTTCTTCTGTAGCTTCTGTCTGAACGTCTTCGGTTACGGTTTCTTTTTTGTTTCCACATCCTGTAAAGGCTGTGACGGTCATCATGCATGCAAGCAATACCGCTAATGTTTTCTTTTTCATATTTTTCTCCTTCTTTTTGCATTCCATATCGATCATTTTCTATTACCGATACATCTTTCATAAGAAAAAGTACACAGAACAAAAAGTCGAGTGCCAAAAGACGGCTTGCAAATTCGCTGCTGGCAAATTGTACAAAGGCAAGCCTCTTTTTGTGACTTTGCGGGAACATTAGAAAATCTTAGTATGCCCTAAAATACCCAGTGATGTTCTGCCACGGATGGCAGAACAAGGCTTCACGAGCCATGGATGGCTCGTTGAATGCCGTTCACGTCACTCCAAAATAATCTGCATCAGGCATACTTAGAATTTTCTTATGTTCACTCATCGGAACAAAATCGACTTGGCATTGTACAATTTGCCAGCAAGAAAACTGTAAGCTGCCTTTTGACACCCGAATCTTATAAATCAAAAAACTCCGTCCTGTAATCAGAACGGAGTAAAAGACCATACAAAAGTAATGCAGAACCATAATCCTGCATACTTAGACAGTACGATCAATTACTCGTGATCTAGAATTTCTTCTTGTACCAAATAACTGGCAGGTTTCCTGGCTGAAAGATCATCATACAGCTATTCCCTTCCCAATGTAACTACATCAGTGGTTGAAACTTCTTAATAGCTGCACTCCCTAATCACAGTGACGAGTTCGTACAGGATTCACACCTGTTTCCCTTTTAACCCTCATGAAAAAACTTCTTCCATGCTGGCACCAATTACTTTTCTATGAAATTGCTACCATACTATCATATTTTACAAATGTTGACAACAGGTTTCTTCATCTTTCTGTTCCTAACTTGAACCATTTATCTTCTCAATGCATAAACTGGTTTAAACTCTGTTTCCGTTAACTCATAATCAACAGAGGACCTTGGCTCCCCTATCTGATTCACCCAGGAATCCTTATGGATTGTTACTTTTCGAAAACCCAATAATTCATAGACATGTTGTGCACGTGTGTTTTCCAAATCTGTATCTAGTATGATTTTTTGAAAGCCCATAGAAAACAGTTCTTTCAAAAACAGGCTTAATATGCACCTTTCCAGTCCTTTTTCCTGATAGCTAAACTCACATATTTTTATCCCAATCTCTGCCGTACGCTCCCCACGATTGTAAAAGCTCATTTCTCCAATCGGGTGCGCATCATATTCTATGATAAGTCTTCTTTGGGTTGTGTCAGAATCATTCGCTATCTGCTTTTCAATTTTTGCAGCACTTGTACCAAGACCATTCGGGAAACCTGCATGTGCCATTACGGCACCGTCATTCCACCATTTTTCAAGTAATGGACAATCTTCCTTTCTGGCATTTCGAATAGATAAATTTTCATATTTTATCTGCATATCGTTTTCCTCTCTTGTCATTGGGGCGTAGGAATCATCTAAGTACACCTGGCGCCCATTTTGTGCTAATTTTTCTTGATTTTCATGACAGAATGGGCGCCACACACCACATTTCTTCTCCTACGCCCCGGTTCTCTTAAGCTAGCGGGGCGTCAGAGGGATTTCACATTTTTCTACGCCCATTTCGTCAAAAATTATCGTGAAAAACACGCCATAATGGGCGTATGGCGTTATTTTACATGGCTGACGCCCAATCTAATGTCCTGGACTTCATCTTTTTCAAATTCTATGATAAAGTAATCCGTCGGATTGATCGTTCCATTTAAAATCACATGCTGATTCCAGGTAATCTTTCTTGCTTTCGTTTTGGCATCGCTTACCTCTATTTCGCAGTAATTAAGCAAATAGGAACACATTTCTGTCGCATGTGAAACAACCAAAACACTTTCTCCCTCGTTCATCTTTTCAAGAATGGAATCTATTGTTGCTTTCATTCTTACTTTTACTTCGTTTAGAGATTCTCCACCTTTATTTCGAAAATTATGGTCAGAATACTGTTTGCACCAAAAATCTTCGCTTGCATCACCAATTATTCTCTCATGGAGTTCGTTTACAACTTCAACCTGATCCGTCATAAGTTTTGCCGTCTCTAACGCTCTCTTATATGGAGAGCAAAAACAATGAGCAATATTATGAAACTGGTCTTTTTTCGACAGGATAAGCTTTTTGCCTTCTTCCGATAATGGCAGCTGCTCGGTTGGCAGGTTCCGTCTTTCTAGAATCGAATGCCTCATCAAATATATCTTTTTCATGTCTGCGCCTCATATTTATAAAAATCTGTTTTTACTTTTATTCACTACTTGTATTCCTTTAGAAGTTTTTCCCAGTCGGTATTTTCTTTCATATAGGAAAACATTTCTTCGTCTTGAAATCCTTCTACTAACTCTTTTTTCAGCTTATCTGTCATGGATTTATTCGGACTGCCAAACTTCATATGCCGAAAAAGACTTGACTTTCTAAAATCATATAACGTATCTACATTGTTTAGTAGCTGTTCGACAATATGGTAAGTTCCATCTACATCTTTTTTGGTACACATCACATCCAGCATGGCGGAAACCTCATTGTATTTTCCCATCTCAAAGGTATGTGCAACCTCTCCCATCTTTTCTGCCAGGGATTCCGCCCGATCAAAATCCTTCTCTTCTAACGCAGCTCTCATTAAAAAAGCCAGGGTAAGATTTATCGTCTGATACTCCTGGTACAAAATTTTTTCAAACACTTCGTAGGCTTTTTCCGTATCACCTTGCTCTTTATAGAGTCTTGCCTCGTTTATTTTTTTGTTAGCATCATGTTCTGAAAAATACGATAGATATTCCTTGGCTTTATCATATTCCTTTTTTCTTAAATAAAAACTAAATAATGAATCCGCCGCATGACGTTTTATCTCTTCATTTGCATCCTGTAACGCAATCTCATACCACGCATTAATCTGATTATCATATTTTTCTGCCTCGGCAACACCATTCATCCCTCTTCTGGAATCAAGCACAACCGCCATTTGCCAGATTAACATATTACAATTCGGATATTCTTTTATTTTATCCATCGCCCAGGCAAATGCATTTTCGTATTCTTCGATTTCAAGCATGGCATCTAACCGGTGTATCAATTCGTCAATTTCCACCGCACTGAGTTCCTCGTGAAATGACATAAGCGTATCCAGCGAAATATGAAGAAGTCTTGCAATCGGTGCTAACAGCTCGATATCTGGATTAGAACTTCCTTTCTCCCACTTGTTCACGGCCGGGGTAGTCACCCCTAACCGATTTGCCATCTCTTTTTGCGTCAAGCCCACTTCTATTCTATATTTTCTGATAACCTGTCCTATCTTCATATGCTACCTCGCTTTCCTGGCAGATTCGAATCTATCTAAAATAATAACAGGATTCAAAGCTTTCGGCAATTGAATCGTTGTTAATCAATACTATATTTTTTTAACTGCTGAGAAATTACATCCAATGTAAAAAATAACGCCTGAATTTATGCACTTTTCTATTACATAGCATATTGCCTGATTTTACTCGCTTTTCCCGTTACCTAACACATTTCCTGTTTTTACTTGCTTTTCCCAGTACCTAATACATGGCCTGCTTCTATTCACTTTGTCCTGTAATGTTAGAGTATTCAGATGCCATTACCTAACACATAACCTGGTTCTATTCGCCTTGTCCCGTGATGTTAAAGTATTCACAGACCGTGGTTCTATTCACCCTGTCCGGCGCCTTGACAGTTATGTCCTATGGTAGTAGGATGATATTATAGTTAGTTTGCACTAACCGCATATTATAAAAAACGAAGTACATATTAACTGGTGCCTGATACAACACATTTGCCACATAATACTTGATGTCTGGCACTTTAAACTTACCATGTATTACTTGATGTCTGGTGCTTCAAACTTGCTATCTGGCATCTGATGTCCTATACCTTTTTATCAGATATAACTTAATTTTTACAGGGAGAATCTTAGTGTGAAAGAAAGTAGAGGACAGCCATAAATGGGCGCACTTTACTAAGCTGTCTAAATCAGGCAACTTTTTAGAGTGTTATAGATATAGTGAATTAGATTAAGAAGCTAATGGTTCATCAGGAGGAAGTATTCCCTCCCGTTGCAATAGTTTCTTGGCTTGCTTGATAGCTTTTGCCTTTTGTTTTTCAACAAGAGCTACAGGCATATCGATTTTGTAAAGATCGCTCGGATTCCACTGCTCACCAGTAGACAGCATCTGGTAGATGGCAGTAAGAATCATACGGGCAATAGCGATAATGGCTCTTTTCTTGCCACGACGTTTAACAAGTGATTCATATTTCTTTTTGTAGTAAGGAGATTTGTCAGATTTTACGGCTGCATGAGCACACTGTACTAATGCAGGTTTGAGGTAGACACCGGCACGTGTAATCCGAACAGATTTCTTCTTACCAGCAGATTCATTGCTGCCTGGTGTAAGACCAGCCCAGCAACATAAACGTTTGGAACTTGAGAACTGAGACATATCAGTACCGATTTCGGAGATGATAGTGATTGCACTATCACGTTTGACACCCGGAATGGTACAGAGGAACTGGACAGCATTTTCAAAATCAGGATTAGAAGAAATCATATTTTCTATCATTTTATCAACATCGTTGATTTCTGCTGTGATATAATCCATATGTGTGCGGACGAGGCGCACACGGTATTTTTGGGCATCAGTCATCTGATATCCTTCGACGGATTCTATAACAGCATCTTCTTTGGATTTGAGGCTCCGAAGAAGCTTAGATGCGATTTCTTCGTGGTTAATGGATGTACCCGATTGTTCAAGCAGATAGTCGATAATGGACATGGATGACTTCCCAAAGATATCGGAAACAACAGAATCTAATGCAACATTACAGACAGTAAGAGCATTCTGATATCGATTCTTTTCACTTGAACGGCAGGAAACAAGCTTGTAACGATAGCGAGTGTATTCCCTGAGAATACGGACTATCTTACAAGGGATATAGCTGCCTTTGACAAGTCCGAGACGGAATAAATCCCCAATCCATTTAGAATCTTTGGTATCATCTTTGTTGCCTTTCACAGCCTTTACCCACTTGGGATTGGCAATGACAACATTGATCTCATCTTCCAGAAGATTAAAGACAGGAACCCAGTATTTACCTGTGGATTCCATACAGACATCATGGCAATCATTGTCGAGAAGCCATTGCTTGAATTCAAGAATTGAATTGTTAAAGGTGGAAAAGCGCTTCTTTTGGTAAGAAGGCTCAATGCCACCAGTGGTTTTTACAATTGTGGCAACGAGAAAAGATTTGTGAACATCGATACCACAACAGGTTTGATAAGTAACTTTCATAGTCAGACTCCTTTCGTGAATGATAAGAAGCCATTGACTGAACTGCCACACAATTAAACTAAGGTGCTTAAACAATTCTTAGTGTACGGATTCATGATGCCACTTATTTGTGCTTGAAAAGGCAGAACTTACACTGATTATTATGCTGTCTAAAACGAAGAAAGTTATTACAACTCCTCCTCCCGTGCTTTGTAGTGTAGCTTCTTGCAAACTATTTTACAGCACAGTGTAGAGAGTTGGAACACTTTCATTACTATTTGTGCCGCCAGCCGAAGGCGGCGGAATGGAGATTATTATGAAAGTCTATGAATTTGGAGAAAAAGAAAAACCTAGCATTATGCTGTTTCCGGGAACCTGTTGTCACTGGGAGGGAAACTTTGGACATGTGCTAGAGGATTTACAGCAACATTTTTATACTCTGGTCGTTAGTTACAGCGGCTTTGATGAAACGGAATCTGGTACATTTTTGTCTGAATTGGACAAAGTAAAAAAAGTGGAAACTTACATTAAAAATCAATTAGGTGGAAAACTTTTTGCAGCTTATGGATGCTCACTTGGAGGCTCTGTGGTGTCACTGCTGGTCGAACGGCAAAACATCCACATCACACACGCCATTCTTGGCTCTAGCGATATGGACCAGGCACCAAAATGGCTGGCGAAAATAGAAACCGCCATCATGATGCCACTTTTTTATCCTATGATTACCAATCAGCCCGGACCTTTTGCCAGACGGATGATGAAGAAAATGATGAGCAAAGAAAGTGCCCAGTCTGAGTATCTGAAAAAGTTTATGAAAATGATGGGCATGGATGGAAGCCGTGATTTCTCTTTTCTCTCCAAGGGATCTGTAAAAAATCAGTTTTGCACGGACTTATATACCAAGGTCGGAGACAACATTTTGGTAGATGGAACCACCATTCATGTCTTCTATGCCAAAAAGATGGGCGCAAAATATTTGAAGCGTTATCACAAACACTTTGCAAGCCCGGTCATTCATGAATACAATTTGCAACACGAAGAATTATTGCTTGATGCCAAACGCTGGACCGCTGAAATATGTAAAGCTTGTGGTCTTTCATAATACTGCCTATATAAAGAAAATGTCTGTGGTCTTAAAAAACTTCCTACGAAGTCATAATGAAAAGGAATGTGTAATTTTTGCATTGTTTTTTCTCCGTTTATCTTGTGTTTTCTTTTTCTTGATTATAGGTGGAAAATGTCTCCTTGCAAAATACATAAAAAAACGGGTTATCCATAGTTTGAAACTATGGATAACCCGTTTCGCCTAGATATTTTTTGATTGCATCAAGATAGGTAAAACCCAATCGGCTTATCATTCCTTTGCGATGCGTAATATAGCCAATCCGCATTTCATCCTCGTCCGCCAGTGGAACCGCAATAATATCTTTTCCATTTAATTTTTCATCAATCACACCACTGCATACGGTGTAACCGTTTAGTCCAATCAACAGGTTGAACAAGGTGGCGCGGTCTCTCACACGGATATTTTTCTTCCGCTCTGCCGCAGAAAAAATCTCCTCTGAAAAATAAAAAGAATTGTGTTCTCCCTGCTCAAAAGAAAGATATGGATAATCTTCCAAATCCTGGTTTGTAACCACTTTTTTCTTTGCAAGTGGATGGTTCCTGCTTATGAAAACATGCGGTTTTGCAACAAAAAGCGGATGGAATGCCAAGTCGTGGGATTTTAAAATTTTACGGATGACGCTTTCATTAAAATCATTCAAAAACAGGATTCCGATTTCACTTCTCATTTTTGCAACGTCTTCTATAATTTCGTATGTCTGCGTCTCCCTTAGGCTAAAATCATACGCTTCCTGTCCGTATTCCTGAATCAAATCCACAAAAGCATTCACTGCAAAAGAGTAGTGCTGTGTCGAGACGCAAAACTGCTTTTTCCCACCACTGTTTTCCTTGTAGCGCTCTTCTAATATGGAAGCCTGCTCTAGTACCTGCCTTGCATATCCTAAGAAATCATCCCCCTCTTTTGAAAGACTGATTCCCTTATTTGTTCTGTTAAAGATGACAATATTCATCTCTTTTTCCAACTCGTGAATCGCATTTGTGAGACTTGGCTGCGAAATATAGAGTTTATTTGCCGCCTCTGTAATCGTTCCTGTCTCCGCCACGGTCACGACATATCTAAGCTGTTGCAGTGTCATTCCTCATTTTTCTCGCTTTCTTCTAATAATATTTTTTTCAGTCTTTGTGCCGCCACGCTCATCGATCGTTTTGAATCATACACCATACAAACATAGCGTTTTGGTATTTTTTCTTTTAACGGGATATGGCACACCTCTTGTTTCTCAAGTGCCTCTTTTGCCATTTCTTCCGGCAAAAACGCTAATCCAAGTTCACTTTTCACAAGCGGCAATACCTGATCCGTGGTCGCCGCTTCCGTGTCCGGCACGATTTCAAGCCCACACACCAAAAATAACTGATTGTAAAAATAGTAAGTCGTCGTCTGCTTTCCAAGGCAGATAAACGGGTATTGCCTGATATCCTTAAGAGACATTTCCTGATGTTTCAGTGCCTCGAACGATCTTCCACCAATTAAGATTTCCTGGAAGCCCTTTAACCGAATTTCCTTTAACGGCGCCTCGATATTTGTTGGCGTCGTTGTCAAAGCGAAATCAATTTCTCCATTTTGAACTGCACGAATTGCCTGTGGTGTGGAATGATTGTGTATTTTTAGTCCCACTCCCGGATATTGTGTATGGAATTTTTTTAGTCTGTCCAATAAATAGATATTAAGTGCAATCTCACTGGCACCAATCGAGATACTGCCATGTTCTAACCCTACACTTTCAGACAGCTCTTCCTCCGCCAGTTGAAGCTGCCGCATCGCAACAGACACCCTTGCATACAGCCTCTCCCCTTCCGGCGTCAGGCAGACTCCTCTGTTTGTCCGGGTAAAAAGCGTACAATTCACCTCCTGTTCCAGACAGTTCATCGCCCGTGTAACATTCGGCTGGCTGCTGTTTAACGCATGTGCTGCTTTTGTTAAATTCTGATATTTCGCAACATAATAAAAAATCTTGTAATATTCAAAATTTATATCCATTCCATCTCTCCGTGGTATATCAAATCCTTATTGTTATCATATCAAAAATATCTTTTACTTATCTCTATACTCAAATTATAATCACGTTAGATAGAAAAAAGCAATAGCGAAAAAGAGATTGTTTTCTATCCTTTCAGTATTTAAGGAAAGGCATGGTGATTTTTATGTCACTTGTATTACCAAGAGAAGAAGAAGTTGAAAAAATGTTTTCAAGAATCCTTTCTTCTGATGAGTTCTGCGAAAGACTTATGGATACTTTCTATGATCATTTATGTGATGACAACAGGGATACCGATTCCGACCCGCATCATTTTGCGGAAGTTCTACTAAACGCCTACAAAAACGGCGATGTGAGCGCACTTTTACTTGAAATCTGCAACCGCAGTATGTTCGATCTTTTAAAAGAAGCTTACCTGATTCCAAAGCGTTTCCACGGAAAATGCGGAGAAAATCCTATCCTGCTTACCGATGCAGATGGAAATCTGCTAGAAGATAAAAAAGAGCTTGTTTCCAAACATGAATATAAAAAATTTTCTGAAATTTATCAGGCGCATCCGGCTGCTCCACGTTCCAAACTGTATCTTGCGGACGGCTATGACCTTGTAAGATACTACACTTCCGGCATGAACACCTGCGAAAAACCGGAAAATAAGGAGCGCGGTATTCTGATTTTATACGCTCTTCCTGATACCAAAAAATTAAATCTGACGGAAGCACAGGCATACGATACTGTCTGGTCTACTTTTCATGAAATACAAAAAGAGGCGTTTTCTGCCATTGTCTATTACGGTCAGGAAACCGGGCTTAAATCAGGGAAATCTTTTGATGAGCTTGGCGTCCTTTTGCCGATTCACCAGTTTGAGGCAAAAATGTTGCAGCATCTTAGCGTGATAGATGGGCTTGTTCTTTCCTGCCGTGAAAAAATGTTAAAGACTGCAGGCGCTGACAGCCTGGATTTATAATTTTTGTTGAAATGGAGGCACCACTATGAAGGCCGCAAATTGTCAGACATCGTTAAAAAAGAATCACATGGATATCCTTTGGCATGAGTATGCAGACAAAACGGATTCCACTCCAATTACAAATGCAAGTCTGTCCGCAAAGGCATCTGTTGTCGGAAGAGTCGGTATCATGATGCTTTCCTGTGGCACCGGTGCATGGCGTGTCCGCAGTTCCATGAATGAATTATCAGAACTTATGAATATCACCTGCACGGTTGATATCGGCCTGATGTCCATCAATTATACCTGCTTTGATGGCAATGACAGTTTTAGTCAATCCTTATGCCTTACAACTACGGGTGTAAATACATCACAGCTTCATCGGCTTGAAACATTTGTATCCGATTTTTCCGAAAAAGAAATCACGCAAAGCTGTGAACAGATTCATTCCGGTCTTGACCAGATTGAACAGATACATGGTTTGTACACACCATCTACCCTTGCCATTGCTGCCGCGTTGGCCTGTGGCGCTTTTACATTTCTTCTTGGCGGCGGAATTGTTGAAATGTTATGTGCCTTTGCAGGTGCCGGAATTGGAAATTACCTCCGATGCAAACTTTCCAAACATCATTTTACACTGTTTTTATGCATCATTACTTCTGTATCCGCAGCCTGCCTTACCTACACCGTCCTCTTGAAACTGTTAGAGCTCATCTTTTCCGTAAACTTAGAGCATGAGGCCGGTTACATCTGTTCGATGTTATTTATCATTCCAGGCTTTCCCTTTATCACAAGTGGAATTGACCTTGCGAAATTAGACATGCGGTCTGGAACAGAACGACTTATGTATTCTCTTATTATCATAACCGTTGCCACCATGACTGCCTGGATTTTGGCAATGCTGCTCGGATTAAAACCTCTTCCATTTCTGCCTTTAAATCTGGCATTATGGCAGTGGATTCTGCTTCGCCTGCTGGCTAGTTTTTGCGGGGTCTTTGGCTTCTCGATTATGTTTAACAGCCCCCTGCGGCTTGCAACGGCTGCCGGCATTATCGGTGCTGTTTCAAACACCCTTCGCTTGGAATGTATTGACCTTTTTTCCATGCCACCCGCTGTTGCAGCTTTCCTTGGAGCATTTTTTGCAGGAATTCTTGCCTCTACCTTAAAAGGTGTCGCCGGATATCCAAGGATTTCCATTACAGTTCCATCCATTGTTATCATGGTTCCCGGACTTTACTTGTATAAGGGCTTTTATAACCTTGGTATTATGAATCTTACCGTAGCTGCCTCCTGGCTGACTTCTGCGCTGCTTATTATCTTAGCTTTGCCGTTAGGACTGATTTTTGCAAGAATCCTTACAGATAAAACCTTCCGGTATTGCACGTAAAAAGGTGTGCTGTTCCTACCTGCTCATTGCCTCCATCACATACATTTCTCCAGGCGTCAAAAAGCGGTCTTCGTAATATTTTTTTACAATTCTCCACTATGGTTTCCGCAAAGTTCCGGGCGTATTTCAACACTAAGTTCTATCGCATCTTCCAAGTCCTCTAATCTAAAATAACCAAAGTAGGTTCCGCTCTTTAAAACCTTATAAAATTCCTTTTTCGGATATTTTCGTCTGTAAAACCAATCCCCTTATCTAAGCACTCCTCCCAGCCTGGATAATTATATACCGCGTATTCACCCTGATATTTCCAGTCACACAGTTCCTTTGCGTCTGCCTCCTCGAATGGTACAACAGTAAACAGCTCCGCAGCTTTTGTAATCTTCTGTAAAGAATTCATTCCATGGCAACTAAAACCTCTTTCCCCTCAAACGCAAATCCCAGTTTACAAATACGCTCTTTTCGGATACCGACAGCAATCAAATCTGCCTCGTATTGTCTCTCTTCTATCTGACGGAGTGCATTTGCCGCGGTTTCCTCAAGACTCTTTTCTTTCCTTCCATCGAATACTTTAAATTCCATGATAAAAGCATCCCCGTCCGGTTGCAGCGGATAAAGTGCAATATCGTATCTGCCACGTCCACTTTCCCGGTTTGAGACAATGCGATATTGGTCTTTCAAAGAAACAATCAGCCCCAATACAAGTCCATGGAAAAAATTTTCCGGTGCTCTTCTTGAAGAAGCTCCTGTATCAAAATAACTCATGGAAGAATATGTGATGTCAAGAAGAACATCCTCCATTTCATCCGTATCATGTTTCAGCAAAGCCTTTATAAATTCATTGTAGTACAATTGCCCATTCTCAAACATTCCTAAAATCTCATTTCGGAACATGCTCATAACTTCGAGATTTGTGACAGACAGGTCACATTCTGTATACTCCTGATATTTCACTACATGATCAGCTTTTATATAGCCAATGGAAAGCAACAAAGACCACAGACTGTTTTCGTCCCCGTCCATATACTGAAATGTAAGATTCTCATTTATCTTTTTATGCACAACATTTCCAGCCATGAGCTGTTCTATCTCATGCTTGCTTCGCACTGGATGCCTGCGGATGATATCTCCAATCATTTTATTGCTGCTCGTATTAATCCAATATGAAATTAACTGACCCCTGTCCAGGAAATTACAAATAGACCACGGATTGTAAATGTCTTTGTGTTTTCCGAAAATAAAACCATCATACATCGCCTTGACCTCCTGAAACCGGTCCATATTCTGACATTTCAGGGCATCCATCACTTCCTGCTCTGTGAACCCAAAACAGTCACTGTATTCGTCATCTGTCACCGTGTAAGTTTCGATGTTGTTGAGGTCTGAAAAAAGCGAATTCTTAGAGACCTTCGTCACACCCGTTATGATAGCCCGGTAAAACATCTCATTTTCTTTAAATGTACTGTGAAATAACCCCCTGCAGGTCTCTATCATCTCATCCCAATATCCACCGGCATATGCTTCTAACAATGGGGTATCATATTCATCCAATAGAATAATTGGCTTTCTGCCATAATGCTGATACACCAGACTACACAATTTATGAATACTGTTTTCGACAACACCTTCTTCTCCATGAAATAGTGCCTCTTTGATTTCTAAAAATTCCGCCTTATCATAATCATCTAACTTTTCACTTCCAAGAAGATATTCATGCATACGATACATCGATTCTAAACTGCTCATCATTCCACGTATACTGTGCGCATAATCTCTTCCTTTGCAGCTTCCAAAACTCACTGAAATCGTTGGAATCGTACCAAACTGCTCCCTGCAGAATGTGTCTTTCCAAACCTTGAGTTTCTCAAAATACTCCGGATGTTTGGCATACTCAGGAGCAAAAAACGCACGCACTGTACTGAGTAACAGCGTCTTTCCAAAGCGGCGCGGTCTGGTTATAAGGGAAACTTTCGCACTGGTGCGAGCCCACTCCGAAATAAAATGAGTTTTATCCACATAAAATTTTTTCTTACTTGCAAAATCTGCAAAGTTCTGAAAGCCAATTCCTAAATCAGGAGAGTCAAGATATGGATTTTCTTTTAAAATATGAGACAACCCCTCCATGTATGCAACCAGGCTCTTCTTTTCTTCTGATAATTTACCCCGTTCCTCAAATTCTAGTAAAATCTGCTCTCGTTCTGACATCTTGACATAGGAACTGACAGACTTTCCCTCTATCGTACGCTGTACATAAGGTTGCTTCTTTCCATTAATTGTCTTATAAGTAAGCGTTCCCTTCGGCAGTTGCTCCAGTCTCTCCTCTATTTCCTCAATGCGTCTCTTTGGATTGCTCATGATAACTCCTTTCAGGATTATTGGTTCTCGCAAAAATGGTTATGATTGGTTATATCTATTATATAACCAATCATAACCATTGTAAATATGTACGCATCTGCATTTTTAAGTACCGCCGGGAAAAGATTCGCCATGCTAAGATTTTATATCCAATTATATGCTTTTTTCAAGAGATTTCGTGTGTTTTGTCAAATATTCCTTTTGGAGGGTTGTCTCTTCTTGCTCCTATTTTTTCTCTACTTTTTGCAATAATGTATCTGCAAACTGGTTCTGTATTGTGATAGCTGCTGCCATCTCTTTTTCATCCAGCATAGTTGCTGCCTCTTCTTCATACTGAAAAAGTGGTTGAATCAATGCCTGTGCAAAGACTTGTCCACTTGTAGTGAGAGAGATTATTTTTTCACGCTTATTCTGTGGATTTGTCTGCATCTTAATATAACCAGTATTTAATTGCTTTTTGATAATACTGTTAATGGATGTTTTGGGTGCATCCAGTTTCTGACATAAATCCTTTTGAGTCATTGCTTCACTGTCATTTTTCACCATCTCATAATAAATTTGTAATTCATACAGGGTAAGATCATGTGCTGTCGCCCAGACCTCGTATGCATGATTTATTTTTTTGACAGTTTCGTAAATGCAGTCTATTTTTTCTCTGCTCATATATGTTTTCCTTTCGTATACAATGGCTTTACAAATAAATTTTTTCAAAATAAAATAGGTACGATTTCGTACCATAAATAATAGTTTGAAATCGTACCCTTGTCAATAGGAGTTTTTCGTTTTGTTTTTCTGTCCTATTCTAATTCAAATCTCTGTACAAGTTCATTCAATGTGACAGACTGTGCTGCTAACTCTTCACTGGTTGCGGAAGTTTCTTCTGCCATAGCTGAGTTATCCTGAACCACCTGTGCCATATCATCAATTCCATCACGAATCTGATCGATACTTTCCATCTGTGTATCTGCCATCTGTGCTGTATCCTGAATCATTCCGTTTGCAACACGAACACGTTCTACCGCTTCATCCAAAGAGGTAATGACATCGTTTACAATTGCGTTTCCTTTTTCAATCTCGCCAAGTGATACATTAATCAGCTCACGTGTGGTATTTACTGCATTTGCACTTTCGTTTGCAAGGCCACCAATCTCACCTGCAACTACCGC
Organism: Roseburia sp. 831b; assembly: GCF_001940165.2. Taxonomy (NCBI): domain Bacteria; kingdom Bacillati; phylum Bacillota; class Clostridia; order Lachnospirales; family Lachnospiraceae; genus Roseburia; species Roseburia sp. 831b. The sequence continues at coordinate 212,149 of NZ_CP135163.1, forward strand.
AAAGCCTTTTCCTGCTTCACCTGCACGAGCTGCTTCAATTGATGCATTCAGTGACAAAAGATTGGTCTGGGTTGCGATATCTTCAATTGCCTTAATGACTCCAACAACCTGCTGTGAAGATTCTTGAATCTTATCCATTGCTTCACGCATCTGTGCCATCTGTTTCTTGCTGTCTTCCATGACATCTGCAACTTCATTGGTATAGGATGCAGATTTTTCAGAATTATCACGATTCTCTTTTACCTGCTCTGCAACTGTTGTTGCTGTTGCAAGAAGTTCCTCAATTGCTGCTGCCTGTGTCTGTGTATTCTCCGCCATACTCTGGGCTGCCTTTGCAAGGTCATCACTACCTACGGATACCTGGTTTGCGCCTTCCACGATATTAGTCATAACGTCTGTCATAGACTCTGAAATATGATTCAGTGCATCTTTTACTTTCTGGAATTCACCTACATAAGCATATTTTAGATGAATTGCCAATTTTCCATCCGCCATATTGGCAAGTACTTCTGAAATCTCATCAATATAATCAATATAATCAATGTATTCTTTTAATCTGGTTACAGTCTTATCAATAGAATTTCCAAGTTCACCAACTTCATCCTCTGAATGAACATCAATATTAACATCAAAATTGCCATTTGCAAGCTCTATTGCAGCACCATTTAACTCTTCCAATGGCTTTACAATTTTACCAGTTAATCTGCCTATCAGGAACAGAATAAATACCACACCAATTGCCATTACCACAAGGAGCATGATAATCGCCAATATCAAAGAGGAATAATACTGTCCGGCCGGAATACAGCTTAATACGATAAATCCTGTTTCTCCGATTGGCATAATATATCCATGCTTACGTGAACCGTCTACCGAATATGTTATAAGCTTTGTTGCCTTGTCCGTAACTGCCTGACCTACTCTGCTTGAAATATTAATATCCTGAAGTGACTTGTCAATCAAATCAGAATTTGGGTGATATACAAATGTTCCATCATCTGCAAGTAACATTGCATATCCATTTGCTCCGATTGTATAGTCCTGCATGAAATTCATAATTGTTTCAATTACAACGTCAATTCCTGCTACACCAACAACATTACCACTCTTATCAAAAACCGGTGTTGCTGCACTAAGAATTGTCTTTCCTGTACTTGCAGACACATAAGTCTTGGTCAGCATAGTTTCTCCTGTGCTTGTACACTCATACCATGCACGGGTTTTGACATCGTAATCGTCTCAGGAAATTGTGCCACCGGATGTAATAGATGCGTTACTGTCAAGATCCGCAATAAACACACCCTGAATATTGTCTGTATCAAGATTGGCAACTCCCACCATCTTATCAAGCACTAGGCGCTTGCGAAACGCCAAAAGCCGCATAAATACGGCTTTTTTTGTTGTTAAAATAAAATATCTCCTCAAGGTTTATGGTAAAATAGAGTTGTGAGAAACTATCAACCAATCCACCTAAAGGAGATATACCTACATGATAACACATAAACAGCTCTCTTTGGCAGAAGTTTTTGAAGATTGCCAAAATAAATTCGACAACGACAAATACCAGTTCCTTTCTCTTCTTGATGAAGCCATTAACCTTGATGAAATTGTTCCTGTTTCTTTTGTTACTCATTTTCATGCTTCAACCGGAAGACCTCGTAAGCACCAGCTTTATCCAATGCTTAAAGCTTTTCTGATTCAGCGTATATTCTCAATCCCGACTGATATGCTCCTAATCGTTTTCTTGAAATACTCTCAGGAATTACGTGATTTCTGTGGCTTTGATGTTGTTCCTGATGCCTCAAAATTTACCCGTTTTAAACAGGATTTCCTGATGGACTTACAATCTATGTTCGTTCACATGGTTGATATGACCGAACCGATATGCCAAAAACTTGATCCTCATCTGGCGGCTATGACCATCTTCGATACCTCTGGCATTGAAGCCTGGGTGACTGAAAATAATCCAAAATACGCAAACCGTATTATCAAGCAGTTAAAGGCTTTCAAGAAATCCCATAACCTTGATGATTCCTATGATCCTTATAAGGCTGCTTATGGTTCCATGCCTACGCATGCTGCTTCCAATCAGGCAATCCAGCAGATGTACATTAATGGACATTTCTGTTACGCCTATAAGTTTGGCATTGTAACCAACGGACTTGGTATTGTCCGTGATATCACTTTCTATAACAAAGAGTTCCTAAAGGCTCATCCGGATATCGTTGTGGAAAAGAAATCTGACTCTCCTGATGAGGATAAATCTCTTGCCGATTCAAAAGCCCTGCTTCCTGTCCTGGTTGATTTCTTTCAGAAGCATCCGCTTATCGCCCCTAAGACTTTTCTTGGTGATGCTGCTTTTGACACGATTGAAATCTACAAATCTCTTTTCGGTGAAATTGGATTTGAAAAAGCATTTATTCCTCTCCGCGTTAAACTTTCTATGGAAGATAACGGTTATACCATCAACGAAAATGGTGTTCCCTGTTGTCCTCATGATCCTTCGCTTCCTATGAAAAGAGAAGGTAGTAAATCACACTTAAAAAGCAAAATTCCCACGATGAAATTTGTCTGCCCGAAAATGAAATGGGAATACAATAAAGCAGATAAAACAAAACGCCGTGTATGCCATTGTGATAATCCCTGCACAACATCTTCCTGTGGAAGAATGATTTACGTTTATCCCGAAAAGAATCTTCGTGCCTATCCCGGAGTGGAACGGGGGTCAGACGAATGGGAAGAAACATATAAAATCCGTGTAAACGTTGAAAAATCTATTAACCACTTTAAAGACAGCTTTTGCGTAGCTAATCGTAAAACCCAGAACGAAAAAACGCTTCATGCCGATTTACTTTTGGCTGGCATAGCTCAACTTGTTACAGTAATCGTTGCTGATAAAATTCATCAACATCAATACATCCGAAGTCTTAAGCCTTTGATTGCTTAAAATTGAGATTTTATAAATTTTTCTGCTTCATACTAACTATGAAGCCTTTTTGTCATGCCCTAAATGAATGACTGCCACCTTCCATTCCAAGAATCCTGCATTGCAGGATTCTATCCTTGTTTTCAATCAAGATTGCGAACTTGTTTCGCAATTACCTATAAGGATTATACTCCATTTTATATTTTTAACCCTTATTCAAGCTCTGCTTCCAACAAAGCTGCTGCTTCCTTTACACAATCAATACATTCTCTCTTTACCACCCCATCTGTAACGCCTTTTAGCTCCTTACAGACAACAGTTCCATTTTGTTCTTTAAATTTACTGATAATTCTTCTTGCACCCTGCATCGTTTCCTGCGGATTATTTTTAATTATGCCTAACGCCATTACGGCTCCAATTAATGCTCCGCATGTAGCTTCCATGCTGCCACCCATGCCAACTGCAAAGCCTTGTGCAAGATTTTTTGCTGTTTCTTCATCCATATCTGCCAGCTTGCAATACGTGCATGCCACCGCCTGTGCACAATTATAACCACACATTTTTCTTTGTGCTGCTTCATTCACTTTTGATTCCATATTTCTCTTTCCTTCTCTTCCTATATTTATCTTTATTGGTAAGCTTTCCAGCCTGTCATATCAGCTCAACAGACGCTTTACTACTTCTTTAAACTCATAAAACAAATCAATATATTTCTCTACAATGACATTGCAATGAGCCTTTACAATCTCACAATCATAATCGTGTGCAAGATTATTTCTTACTTTAAGCATCTCCATCCAGGCATCGTCTGAAATTAAATTTGCCTTATATGATTCTCTTAGCACTTCCCTTGGAGAGCCTGCAACAAATCCAGTTATTGCATAGTATTGCACCAATATATCTTTCATGACTTTCCATGATAAATCAAATGTTATACTAAATTTTGCACTCGTTCCGCTAAGTACAAAAGAATCTGAAAAGTCTCTCTGTTTTGCTTCTGCTAATGCATCTAACGAATTGCAAAAAGATTGAAATCGTCTATCAAATTTTTCGTCCATATTGTTTGATATCCTCCAATAACAGTTTATTTTTACAGGTATCCATATTTAGTAAATCCACACTGTAAAGTGTAGGAATCTCCTCAATCTGCTCCAAAAGTTCATCAAAATAATCTGCTCCCGATACTGCTATATCTATATCGCTTCTTTCTCTTGCAGTCCCCTTCGCCCTTGAGCCATATAAAATAATTTCTTTTGCATGATAACTTCGACACAACTTTGCAACTTCTTTTATTACATCTTCTGCTTTCACAAGAATTTCCGTCCTTATTGCTTCTTTTTCTTATATTATAGCATGATTCTATCAAACTCATATTAACATGAACAACTTTACTTTACAATCTATAACTTTTTAAGCATGGCGCTCCATAACAATAATTTTATTTGAAATGTTTTTGACCGTAGGAATCGCACCAATCACATGATAAACCGGCAAGAGTTTTTTCATGCCCTCTACCAGACTGACTTCTTTTTTGCACGAAAAAGCAGGGAGAAGCTGTTGGAGTTCTTTTCCATTTTTCACAACCCAGGTGAACTTGGCATTGCTTCCCTCGATTGATTTCTCTTTTGCATGCTGTACCACAAAAGGTGACATGGTCTCTATTAACACGGTGGCACTTTGAAACGTTTTTTCAATAATCGAAAACATCTGTCTAACATCAGCTTCGTTTAAATACATGGATAAGCCTTCCATCACCACTAGAACATCCTCTTTGTAGTACTCTATTTCATTTGTATAAGATGTGTCCATCACTGATTTTGCAATCTGATAAACCGGTCCGTTTTCGGTAAGAAATCTTTTTCTTATCTGAATCGTCTCAGGGAGGTCAATGTTGTACCAGCGCAGATATTTTCCTTTCATGCGGTAACATCTGGTATCCATCCCACACGCAATATTTACAACCACTGCATTCGGATGCGCGCTTAAATACTGCTCTACCATCTCATCTAACACGATTGTCCGGGCAATTACTCCGTTGCTCATTGTCTTATCCTTTTTTGCATTGGAAAAATCGTAATCCAGTTTTGACACAATTTCAACGGCTATTTCATCCTTAATTTTCGGATTCTTTTTGCATGTTTCCATTGCCCTTGCATACAAGGTCTGAATCATAGTTTCCGGTACACCTGTTACATTTACTTTTTCTTTCATATCATTCACCATACCTTTCTGCCACAGCGCGAAAATCTTTCCTCTGCCTGCGACATAACACTTGTTATCATTTGTTATGTTATAAAAAAACTCCACAGCTAATTACTGTGAAGCTTTTCTAAACTCTGTATCAATCTGTCTGTTCCGCCTTCGGCATAAATTCCTGTCTGCTCAACTAAGTACAAACTGTATTGCATGTCATAATCCTCTTTTATGATTTCCAGGCAACTATCTAATCTCTGTCTTGCTAATAGTTTCATCAAACCCTCATCCGGTGACACCTTTAACCTGCTTTGATAATAGGCAAAAAATGACTGTTCCATCATTTTCTCAATTTTTCGGCGATACCCTTCATAGCAGCTTCCCTGCGCCTTCTCCATGATGATAATGGTTTCTTTTCGATGCTTTAAGATAAACTGCATGAGAAGTACATCTAATTTGGCAGACTCCTGTTGGTTCTCCATCTCGATTTTCATGTATTCTGCTAACATCTTCTCATAGTTTTCTATCAACGGCTCAAGAATTGCCCGTAATAAGGCTTCCTTATTCTCAAAGGAAAAATACATGGCTCCTGTCGTGACACCTGCACGATTACAGATTGTCCGAAGGCTTGCCTTTGCGTAGCCCTTGTCATAGAATTCGTCCAAGGCTGCCTGCTTTATCTTTTGCATGGTTTCTTCTTTGTTCTTCATCATAACACTTGTTATGTTAGTCTAAGCTAACTTGTTTGTCAAGATTTTTATATAATATTGCGGATACCCTCACATATCCTTCTCGCAACAAGCGGGTTGTTCATGGTATACAAATGAATTCCATCAATATCACTAGCAAGCAGGTCGATAATCTGACTTAGGGCATAGGACATTCCTGCGTCAAATAATGCCTCTTTGTTCTCTTCATATTTACTGATAATTTTCTGGAAGCGCGTCGGAAAAGTTGCCCCGCACATCGTAATCATTCTCTTAATCTGGGCGGCATTGATAACCGGCATAATGCCCGGAATAATTGGCGTGCCAATATCTGCGATTCTACAATCCTCCTGAAAACGGAAAAATACTTTGTTGTCAAAAAATAACTGCGACAGCAACACCTCTGCCCCTGCATCTACCTTGGCTTTTAAATGCTTGATTTCACTGACTCTGTCATCGGATTCTGGATGACACTCTGGATAACATGCCCCTAAAAAGCAAAAATCCCCTTTTTCTTTCATGTAGGAAATCAAATCGGAGGCGTGCCTGAAATCCCCTTTTTCTGGAATATTCGGATTTCGGTCTCCGCGAAGTGCAAGTATATTTTGCAGACCAACATCTGTTAAAATTTTGGCAAACTCGTCGATTTCTTTTTTATCGTAATGCAGACAGGTTAGATGAACAACCGGTTCTACATGATATTCATACTTAATCTTTTTCGCAAGTTCTATGGTGCGGTTGCAGTTTGCACTGCCTCCCGCACCGAACGTCACACTGATATAATCCGGTTCTAGTTCACACAAAACCGCTAATGTCTCGTCAATATTCTTTAATTCACTGTCCTTTTTTGGTGGAAATATCTCAAAGGACAGACTTTTTTTCGGTAAACGTCCTTCCCCTTGTTTTTCCTTGTATTTTTCTGAAATCTTCATTCCCTTATCCTTCACTTCTGATTACTCTTGCAGCTGCCACAAGATTTTTAAGGCTTTCCTCTGTCTCTGGAATGTCTCTTGTCTTTAACCCACAATCTGGATTGACCCACAATTTTTCTTTGTCAATTTTCGTCAGCATGACGCGAAGCGCAGCGACAATCTCCGCTACCGATGGCACACGCGGTGAATGGATATCATAAACACCTGGTCCTACTTCTGTCTCAAAATGATGTTCCTTTAAGGCATCGAGAATCTGGAAGTCGGAACGTGATGCCTCAAATGTGATAACGTCAGCATCCATATCGTCAATTGCCGGAATAATATCGGTAAACTCGCTGTAACACATATGTGTGTGAATCTGTGTTCCGGCTTTGACACCACTGTGCGTCAGGCGAAATGCCGGAATTGCAAAATCTAAATATTCTTTCTGCCAGTCTGATTTTCGAAGCGGCAGTTTCTCTCTTAGTGCAGCTTCATCAATCTGTATGATTTTGATTCCATTTTTCTCTAAATCTAACACTTCATCCCGGATTGCAAGGGCAATCTGTGAAATGGATTCTTTGATGGAAATGTCCTCTCTTGGGAAAGACCAGTTTAAGATGGTAACGGGACCTGTCAACATTCCCTTCATGATTTTTTTCGTAAGGGACTGTGCATAGACGGACCACTCGACTGTAATCGGCTTTTCGCGGTAAACATCACCCCAGATAATCGGTGGTTTTACGCATCTTGTACCGTAAGACTGTACCCACGCTTTTTCTGTAAAAAGAAAACCTCCTAACGCTTCTCCAAAATACTCTACCATGTCATTTCTTTCGTATTCCCCGTGAACTAACACATCCAATCCAATTTCTTCCTGCCATCTGACACATTCGGCGATTTTCTTTTTGTTAAACGCTTTGTATTCTTCCTCCGATATTTTGCCCTGGCGATATGCAGAACGATTTGCCTTGACATCTTTGGTCTGTGGAAAAGAACCGATGGTGGTCGTCGGGAATTCCGGCAGTCCAAGCTCTTTTTTCTGCAGTTTCTGGCGCTCACTGCGTTTTGGTTCGCGAGTGTAATCCTTTTTGGTCACAAGAGAAAGTCTTTTATGCACCTGCTCGCTGAAGCAATCTCTTCCTTCTGCGAATAATTTTTTGTTTTTCTGGTAAGTTGTCTCTAACTGATAATTTGCGCTTTCGGCAAGTTCTTTCAGTTCCGCAAGTTCGCCAAGTTTTTCCTCCGCAAATGCAAAATAGGACAGATACTTTGCGGATAGTTTTGTTTCATGTTTTGTCGTGTATGGAACATGCAATAGGGAGCATGAGGTAGACAATACACTTTTGATTCCTTTTTCCTGCAGCTTTCCTAACACCTGCAACGTCTTTTCATAGTGGTTTTTCCAGATATTTTTTCCATTCATCAAGCCGGCAAACAGCCATTTATCCGTCGGGAACCCGTAAGTCTCCACTAGAAAATCCGTCTCTTTTCCCTCGATAAAATCAAGTCCGATTCCATCAAATGGCATTTTGATTAAATCTGCATAGATATCCCTGACATCTCCAAAATAGGTCTGTAATAAAATGTGGCTTTCTTTTTTCACGGAAAGAACCGCATCATAAATTTTATGGAACAATGCGATATCTTCTACGCTCATATCCTGGACGAGAGCCGGTTCATCAAACTGAATCCATGCAATTTTGTTTTCTTCGCATTTTTTTAGCAAGTCCTGATATGCCGTAATCACCGCATCTGTGTAGTCATTTATCGTTTTTTCTCCAGTGTAACGGCACAGTTTTAGCAGGGTGTACGCCCCAATCACAACCGGCTTTGTCTCGATTCCAAGTGCCTTTGCCTCGTTGTATTCTTCAAATGGTTTATTCCCTGAAAGCCTAATCTGTGTCTCGTCCTCTATCTCCGGAACAATATAATGGTAGTTGGTATTGAACCACTTTTTCATGGCAAGTGCTTTCACATCACCACTTGCTCCCTGATAACCACGCGCCATTGCATAATATGTGTCTAAATCCGATAGATTTAACTCTCTGTAACGTTTCGGAACGATTCCAAACAATACCGCAGTGTCTAGCATCATATCGTAGTAGGAAAAATCGTTACAGGAGATAAAATCAATCCCTGCTTCCTTCTGCGTGTTCCAATGTATTTTCCGCAAATCCTTTCCTGTCTGCAAAATTTCCTCTGCCTTGATTTCTTTCTTAAAATATTTCTCAGAAGCGAACTTTAATTCCCGTAAAGTTCCGATTCTAGGAAACCCGATTACTGATGTCTGCATAACTTCCTCCAAATCATACTGTATTTTTCGCAATAGAATCTGTTGCATAACAGATAACTTTTTTTCAGTATAATTTTTCCTGGCAGATTTGTATAATACATAAAAATATAGGCTTGCCATAGTTTTAAGCTATGGCAAGCCTGTTTGTATGTATCAGGGCTATGCAGCTAACCTCGTAGAAACCGTCGGCAAAAATGGTTCTGTCATTACTGACTATCAGTACGAGCAGAACAACTACAGTGACAGTCAATTTTTAAAGGATAGTTTTGCCCGCACCGGAGTTCAGGATGAATCCATTACAGTCGTTGCAGATGGTGCATACTCAGGAGTGGTGACAACAGGATGTTTTAAATCTTCTAACTCAATCAAAATCTTACCCTTCGTCGCTGGCTTTGTGACATAGCCACTCCTCTTTCGTTTACAAATTTGATATGCTTATTTTAACACATCCGCTTTAGTTCCGGCAACACCGTACAAAGCATTGTGATAAAACAAAGGCTTCCGCCGATTACATTCGATACCGGTTCCGCCAGGAAAACGCCGTCCGTTCCCATATGTAAGGCATACGGCATCAGATACGTCAGCGGCACGACAATAAGTACCTTTCGAAGCAGGGAAAAGAAAATCGCCTGTTTCTTCTTATTTAAGGACTTAAAGATGGTCTGCCCGATATACTGGAAATCCATGAAAATAAAAGCGGCAAAATATTGCTTCAATGCCGGAACCGAATCTGATATCAGGGCGGCATCCGAACTGAATACCGAAATCAGCGCCTCCGGGATTAAAATAATAAGACTCCACATAATTGCCGTGTAACCCAGAATCATAATACCCATCACAAGCGCCGATTTACGTACACGGGCTGGACGGTGCGCACCGTAATTATAACTTAAAATCGGAGACGTTCCCTCATTCATCGCATAAATCGGCGTTTCCACCAACTGTCTGACACTCGATACAATCGTCATCACAGAAATGTAAATATCACCGCCTGTGACAGACAGCACATTGTTGCAGCAAATTGTCACAAGACTGTTCGTCAACTGCATGATAAAACCTGCGGTTCCAAGGCTGATAATATTTTTTGCATAGGTGATGCTCTCCGTAATTTCATTTTTCCGAAGAAAACGCACCTTAAGTTCTGCCTTCTTTGTCAGAAAAAAGAAAACAAATGCCGCCGACAGACATTGCGAAAGCACCGTTGCCATCGCCGCACCTTCCACGCCGAATCCAAATGCAAAAATAAACAATGGGTCAAGCAGCAAGTTCGCCGTTGCGCCAATCGCCACCGAAAGCATTCCAACCAGAGAATAGCCCTGCGCATTGATAAACGGATTCATTCCAACCGCAACCATAGAAGGCAGCGTGCCGACTAAATATATCATCATATATGGATATGCATACACGAGCGCATCCGACGAGGCTCCAAACAGTACCAGAAGCGGGCGCGTAAACAGCATGCCAATTCCCATTAAAATGACTGCGCTAAGGCAGACCATGGAAAATGACGTGTTCATGATATGTACCGCCTGCTGTTCTTTTTTACTGCCCCTGTATATGGAAAAAAGCGGTGCACCGCCACCTCCAAACAGGTTCGCAAATGCCGTAATAATAACAATCAGCGGAAAACAAAGTCCCACCGCACCGAGTGCGGCTGTTCCCTCGTCCGGGATACGTGCGATATAGATACGGTCCACAATGTTGTATAACAGGTTTAATATCTGGGCAACCAGCATTGGAAGTGCGGCTCCTAAAATATTTCCGACTACGGTTCCATGTTCAAAATCAACTCTCTTCATCTTTATCTAGAATCCTTTTCTCTCTTACTTGATTTCTAGTATAGCAACCGTTGTTCTATATGTAAATTATTTATTTTGTATTGTTTTTCAGGCTCCCATCGTGTGTTCTTCAATCCATGTATACAGAATCGTCTTCCCTGCTTTTATTCTATTGGCACGATACCAGAACAGGACAGCCGTAAGCAGTGTAAAAATCACGGTTAACACTATCAGTACTCCTAATTCACTTCCAATACCGGTTCCACCGGAAATGGCACTTCGAAATGCCGTTACGGTATATGTGAACGGAACATACTTATGAATCGATGCTGCGAAACTTCCCGAAATTTCAATCGGATACGTTCCTGCGGAACCCGCTAACTGAAGCACCATGAATACCAGCATGAAAAAACTTCCCACTTTTCCCAACATGGCATTGAAAAAGTACATGATTGACATGAAGCAGATTGCGGCAATAACGGAAACCAGTATGGTCTTTCCCGTCTGAACCGGCTGAAATCCATTTGCAAGATGCAAAATAAAATACAGCACGATTCCCATGATAATTGCTGTCGGATACACAATAACCGCCTTGCTTGCAAACCATGCAAGACCATTGTTTAACTTCTCATGATACTCTACCAGCGGATACATCAGGCAAAATGCCAGGCATCCAACCCAAAGTCCTACTGACATCATATAAGCCGCCATCGCATGACCATTGTTTTCTACTGATGTAATCTGCGTCTCCTCTGCCGTAAGTGGTGTGACAAACATATCGATATTCGTATCCGTCACTGCATTTCCTGCCACCTGGTCTGCTCCGTCTTTCAATGCCGTATCCAGTGTCATTGTGCCATCCATCAGCGATGTAATGCCATCCTGCAAATCTGCGGAACCTTTTGCAAGCGCATCCGCACCATCGGAAAGCTGTGCGGTACCGTCGCTTAACTGCCCCGCACCTGTCTTTAGTTCATTTCCCTTTTCCACAAGCTGTGCGCTTCCATCCTTTAATTCCTGTACCCCGCTTTGCAAGCCACTTTCACCTGCAATTCCTGCATTTAAACTTTCGATTCCTGCATTCAGCTGAGAAACGCCCTCTATGATTCCAGCCTGACCATCTGCCTGCATGGTCTGTCCGAGCCCTTTTTGTACATTTTGCATACCAGAAAGCAGGGAATCCATTGCATTTGAGGATGCTGGCAGTAGCTGACTCGATGCCGCCGCAAGCTGTTGTACCATTGCATGCAAAGCAGCCATCTGTTCCGCAGAACCGGCGGCGCCCATTCCTTTATTTGCCTCTGTTCCGTCCCCATTGACTGCAGCATTCAGCTTCTGGATGCTGTCATTCATCGCAAGCAGAGAGGACGATGCTGTTTTTATCTGGGCGACCTTCTCGTTTGTTAAACTATTGTCAATCTGGTTTTTCATGGTATTGACACCGGTTAACAGTGTCTGACTGCCAGATAAAAGTTGGTTCGTGCCATCTGCAAGCGCATCCACGCCACCGGAAAGTGTATGCAATCCACCGTCCACCTTTGCAACGCCATCCAGATATGCCTCTACACCGTTTTCAAGTACCGCACTTCCCTCCTGCAAAGCGGTGCTCGAAGATGCCAACACACCTAAATTATCGGTAAGCGACGCTGCACCATCGTTTAAGGTATTCATGCCGGATAGCAGCTCCCCTGTACCATCTGCCGCATTCGAAAAACCGTCGCCCATTTCGGCAATGCTCGCAAACACTGCTTTTGTGTAGGTTTCCGTAACCTCAGCCATAATATTTGCCTTGATTTCTTTTATCGCACTTTCACTTAATTTGCTGGAGATATAATTGTATCCCGGATTTGTTGCATATTGTAATTTCATTTTCTTTGGATTGGCATCCATCATGGTAGATGCATTTTCAGAAAAATCTTCTGGAATGGTAATCACCATGTAATAGGTTCCATTCTTTAGTCCATTTTCTGCTGTCACCTCATCTGTAACATGAAAATCCATTGCATCACTGTTTTCTAGCGATGTCTCAAGGCTATCGCCCACGGAGAGCGTTTTGCCCTGATAGTCTACGGACACATCCTGATTTACAACTGCCACCGGAAGCTTACTGATATCTCCATACGGATCCCACATCGAACTTAAAAACATGCCCGCATATATCGCCGGAATCAATAAGATTACTGCCATTACAACTACAAGTAATTTATTTTTTCTTAAAAAGTTTAATTCATTTCTTACCAATCTGTTATCCTCCCTCTCGTTCCCCTTACATTTTACTAACTTGTGCTTTGCTTCTCTCTTTTGCAATCTGCATTCCTAATACGAGTAATAAACCTATCAGGCTGGTCGTAATCTGGAAATTGCCTAAGTTCATTGCCGGCTTTGATACGTCTAAAGTCATCGGTCCCTGCACAATCGCATAAAAGGATCCAAGCATCATTCCCAAAATCAGATAAACTGTCTGTGGTCTGAATTTTTCCAGGCAGACTTTGATTCCCTTTACCACGATAGCGGCTCCTGCCAAAACACCAAATCCAAAGAACATAAGACCCGGAACATAAGAAAAATCAAGTCCTAAGAAGCCACGGATTGCTGAAATCACCGGAATATATGCACCAAAAATAAGAAGCAGTGTAGAACCGGAAATGCCCGGAAGAAACATCGCTGAGATTGCGATCATGCCAATCAGAAACAATTTAATTCCTAATCGGATGGAAAACTGGCTAACATCCATCATTCCGCCTCCAAACTTTCCATTCATCCATGTAATTCCTACCACAAGTACCACGCCTAACAGGCAAAACCAGATTCCCTTTCTAATTTCACGAAAGCTGTCTTTTTCCTCCTTCACAATCAGCGGAATCGAACCTGCGATAAAGCCGATGAACAAAGAACTGATACCATAAATATGATTTTCAAATAATGCAGACAGCGCAAGAATTGCCAGCACCATCCCGATTATCCAGCCTGCACCTAATTTTGCCAAAAAAGAAAAAGCTGTTTTTTTATCCCTTCTTTTTCCAAAAACCAGGTCATGAATCGAACCTATAAACTTATCGTAAAATCCTAAAATAAAGGCGATTGTGCCTCCTGATACGCCAGGGACACTGTCAGCTAACGCCATACAGAATCCTCCAACTCCTTCTTTTAACATAAAAAAATCCTCCTGTTTCATTTTCTGCAAGTATCATAACCACTCACATTAAATAAACAGGAGGTAATTTCTTAAACAATTCCTAAACAATTATTTATTCAAACGGTATCCAGCGCCCCACACCGTTTCCAAAATTTTCGGATTTTTGCTGTCATCTTCTATTTTTTCCCGAATCCGGTTGATATGTACCATTACGGTTGCGCTGTCACCCATGTAATCATATCCCCATATTTTTTCAAAAATCTGTTCCTTGGAAAATACGATATTCGGATTCATTGCCATAAATTTCAGAATCTCAAATTCGCGGTTTGGGAACTTGATTTCCCTGTCCCCTTTATACACTTTCCAGCTGTTGGTGAGAATCCTTACATCTTTAATCTGAATTTCCTCGACTTCCTCTTTTTTCTCTTTCACGGTATTATGAATGCGGTCATACTGTCTTAGGTTTGCATTGACCCTTGCCACAAGCTCCGCTGGGTCAAAAGGTTTTGCGATGTAATCATCGGCTCCCAGCCCCAGACCTCTGATTTTATCTACCGACTCGGTTCTTGCTGTCACCATAAGAATCGGAATATCCGTCTTATCGCGAATCTCACGGCATATATCATATCCGCTTTTTCCTGGGAGCATCAAATCGAGTAAAATTAAATCAAACTGCTCCTCTTGTATGACAGCATTTACAAGGGTTCCGTCCTCTATGATTCGGGTACGGTACCCGGCAGATTCAAGATAGGCTTCCTCTATCATGCTGATATCTGCATCATCTTCTACAATCAAAATTGTTTTCCTATCCAACATTTTCTGCTCCTTCCAGATTTTGTGATGGGAAGTTTAACGAAATCGCAAGTCCGTCTGCATTTTGGGCAGCAACACTTCCCCCCATTGCCTCCATCAAATATTTTACAATGTAGAGTCCCAGTCCGTTTCCTTCTTTTTTATTTCTGGACTCGTCCACCCGGTAAAATTCATCAAAAATATAAGGCAATTTTTCTTCCGGGATGCCCACTCCATTGTCTTTCACACAAATGGTAACGCCCTCTGGCGTCTTGGATAACACGATATCCATCACCAAATTTTCACTTTGTGCATACTTTCTGCTGTTTTCAAGCAGATTATCTAAAATTCTTTGAAGCTGCTTTTGATCCGCCGTCACTTCCGCTGTCATCTGCCTCGTATCTATGTGAATGGTCTCGTTGCTGTTTATCACGTAATCCTGCTTTCCATGCACATAATGTTGCAAAAAAGCAGCAATTTCTATTTTTTCCAGGGAGATTGGCATGTTCCCGGTCTCCATTTGGGAAAGATAAAACAGTTGGTTCAACAGCATATCCATATCCCCGGCTCTTCGGTATGCCGTCTCTAAAAATTTTCTTTGTTGTTCCGGCTTAGAAGCGACACCGTCCAAAAGCCCCTTTATCGTCCCCTTAATTGCGGTAAGCGGTGTGCGAAGGTCATGCGAGATACCCACAATCATGTCCGTTCTTGCCTTCTCATACTTTCTGTTTTTCTCCTGCTCCGTGGCAATTGCTTTCATCATTTCATTGAAAGAGGTGCAGACATTCTCAAACTCTGTCTCGCCCGTATAGGCAATTTCCTGTGTCAAATCGTTCGCTTTAATTCGTCTGGTTCCATCTGTCAGTGCATCCAGCGGCTCCATAATGTGCTCCGTCAGATTCTTCGTGAATACCTGGCTGATAATAATCAGCGCCGCAATACATAAAATGCCATCTATACTAAAAAGCAGGATAAATTCATCTCTGTAAATGGTGTAGTCTTTTACCATATCGTCTATCTGATCAGGATCCACAACCTTCTCTATCTTTTTCTCGACTTCTTTTTCTATGGACTCTGAATAGCAAAATATTACGAAAATATTAATGCCTAGAAACAATACTAAGGTGACTAAGACCATCCATGCATTTGAGATAAATATCCTGCGTTTTACGGTTCCTTTTTCCATGGTTTCTCCTCCGCATCTTCCATCTTTTTCCTACATGAACCTTATCTTCCGATGGTGATATTATACTACTTTCGATGAGAGAAGTCGTTAGGGAAAACCTAAACAATTTCTAAACAATGTGTTTATTTCCGTCTCCACTTCAACAGCAACGCCGAATTAAGGATGACAAGCACGGAACCGCAATTATGCACCAGTGCTCCCGCCACCGGGTTTAAAATTCCGGTAATTGCAAGAAAAATCGCAAGGAAATTCAATCCCATAGAGAAGGAAAGATTTAATGTAATCGTGCGCATCATCTTTTTCGAAAGTGCAATCAGATGTGGTAATTCCTTGACTTCATCATCTACAAGCGCAATATCTGCGGCATCCACGGCAATGTCACTTCCGACACCACCCATTGCAATTCCAACATCCGCTTTTTTTAAGGCAGGTGCATCGTTAATGCCATCTCCTATCATACAGACAGCTTCTCCGTTTTTCTGATATTCTGCAATGTAATATAACTTATCCTCCGGCAGGCAGGCTGCACGCACCTGGCTGATTCCAAACTCTGCGGCAATGGCTGACGCCGCATTTTCATTGTCACCCGTCAATAGCACCGGGGTAACCTTTAAAGTCTGCAAGTCCTGAATCATGGAAACACTTTCTTCGCGGACTGTGTCAGATAATGCAAGATATCCTGCAAACATTCCATCTACTGCAACCAGAATGACCGTGCATCCTTTTCCTAAAAAATGCTGCATCTCTTCTTTCTGATTTGTCGAAACCACAACGTTTTGATTCTTTAACAGCTTCTCATTTCCGGCTAAGACCTTTTTCCCCTCTAAGACTGCTTCGATTCCCTGTCCCGGCAGCATTGCAAACTCTTCTGCTTCTAACAGATTTTCGGCTTGCTCTTTCCGGTAGCAGGCAACGACTGCTTTTCCCAGCGGATGCTCGGAATTGCGCTCCGCGGAGGCAACATAGCGGTAAAGCTTTGTATCGGAAATGGCGGCATCCGCACTTTTGCATGCGACAACCACCGGTGTTCCGTATGTCAGTGTTCCTGTCTTGTCGAACGTTATCTTGGACACTTTGGCAAGACGCTCAAGTGCATCCCCTTCTCTCACCAGAAATCCATGCTTTGTCGCATTTCCGATTGCTGCCATAATTGCAGTCGGTGTCGCAAGCACCAGTGCACATGGGCAAAATACAACTAATATTGTAACTGAGCGAATGATTTCTCCGGTAAAAAACCAGGTCAGTGCCGCCGCACTCAGCGCAAGCATGACAATCCAGGTTGCCCACCGGTCTGCCATTCCGACAATTTTCGCTTTTCCTGCGTCCGCGGACTGCACAAGACGAATCATTCTCTGAATAGAACTGTCTTCTCCGACCCTCTTCGCTTCCATCTCGAAAGCGCCGAACTGATTCACGGTACCGGGCGATACCTCGTCTCCCGGATTTTTATCGACCGGCATGGACTCTCCGGTCATGACTGCCTGATTTACAGACGTCTGTCCGGATAAAATAACGCCGTCCACCGGAATGGTCTCCCCCGGAAGGACGCGCAGAATATTTCCCGCTGCTACTTCCTGTGCCGGAATAACCGTTCCCTCTGTCCGTTCGCTGTCTTTATCGGCTGCAAGAACCCTCGCTGTCTGCGGCGTGAGGTGCACCAGCTTCTCAATACCGGCTCTCGCTTTTGCAACGGTCAGTTCCTCTAACAATCCACCAATCTGCATGATAAATGCCACTTCGCCCGCCGCGAAATCCTCGCCAATCAGCACTGATGCAATCAGCGCAAGCGATACCAGCACGTCCGCCTTGATATCGAATTCTGTAATCAGGCCAATCACCGCTTCCATATAATGGGAACACCACATAACACGATGGCTACCCATGCCGTATCAAACGGAAGTCCCGGTATCATCTTAAAAATACTGATAATAAGGGCAATGCCTGACAAAATTAAAAACATAATATCACGTTTTGTGCCTCCTAATTCCAGGAACCACTCCATCTTTTCCATCACTTTTTTCATAACTGAACCATACCTTTCTTCTTTTATACCTATGGGGGTATATGCAATACTATACCCATAGGGGTATTGGTTGTCAAAGGTGATACGTTGAGAACTTTTATCTATCAAATCATATATCAGAAAAAGAAAAGCCCTTCCGACAATGAACATGAGGTAATCCAAAAGTTAATTTTGAATCACCTCATGTTCATTGTCGGAAGGGCTTTCTGCTCTACGACATATTCGCAAACCGCTCTACTGCCTTTGTGAAATTTTCAATGGTTTTATCCGGGTCACCATGCTCTAGTCCGTCTCTGACGCAGTGCTTGATGTGCCCTTCTAACACGACCTGTCCCGCTTTGTGCAAGGCAGATTTTGCTGCATTTATCTGTGATAAAATATCCTCACATGGAATATCTTCATCTATCATTTTATCAATTGCCTGTACCTGACCGATAATTTTTTTTAATCTGCGGTGCAGATTTTCTGAATCCATACACTGTTTCATTGCATATCCTCCTTTTATACCCTGGTGGGTATGCTTTCATTGTAACAGAAAAAGAAAGGTTGTCAAATCGAAATCTATAACCACCATTCCGGTGTCAGTTTATCAAGTGTGACGACCCGGTTTTCCTCATAATCCATCATGATTTCAATTTTCTTATAATCCTCCGGCATAAGCTGGGTCATGAATTCACGGCAGGCACCACATGGCGGCATTGCCTTTCCCTCCGATGAAATTGCAATCACACGCTTTATTTCATCTTCACCATTGGTAATCATGTTAAAAATTGCATTTCGTTCGGCGCAGATTCCAAGTGTACACGCTGTGTCCACACACACGCCCACATAAATCTTGCCAGAACCAGACTCCACGGCGGCTGCAACTCCACCCGCTTCTATTCTTTTGGAAACATCACGTGGCTTTAATACCCTTTTTGCCGCCTGATACATCTCAGTCCATATTTGTTCCATCTGAATTTCCCCTTTTGTATATAATGTAAATACAGTATGCACCAGATTCATTACAATTTCAGTACTTATTATTTTAGGCCGCTTGCTTTTCTCTGCTATTGAATTGGACAACTACATTACAAATTATATTTCTTGTCCTATTTTGACTCATTTTTCCTTTATTTAGTTTCCATAAAATGCTTGATTTTACAATAGAGAGCAAGAACAAAAAAATTACCCAAAATAGATGCCCTTTTTCAGGATATTTGGGATAATTTTTCTTAAATGAATTGTATTTGTAAAATTAGGCGCTATTGGTTTACATAACGCTTAGTTTTAACTATGATATTGGATAATTCTGAGGTTTCCTCTTCCTGTTATCCAATATCTTTTCAACAATTGCATCATAGGAACATGCTTCTGCCTGAACAACCGTTCCAACCTCTTCTTCCTGCAATGCCTGTGTTGTCATTGGTCCAATCGAATATGCCGTTTTGACGGAAACGTTCTTAGGCAATGCCAAAAAAAATCTTTTCACATTTGAAGCACTGGTAAAAACAGCCTCAACTTCTGTCTCTTCTGTGGATTGCCAGATTTCCTTTTCCACAGGAACCTCTATATTCTCATAAGCTGCAATCTTATGTAGATGACAGCAACCCTGCAAAATATCTATGACCTCCTGCGAAGCTTCCTTTGCAGAAAAAAGACAGACATTCTCATCATTATCACTATGCAAAAAGTGTTCCCGCAATTCTGTTGCGAATCCTTCTCCTGTCTCTATTTTGGGGATGAAATCCGCGCATAGATTGTGTTTTTCCAGTTCTTCTGCTGTATGTTTTCCTACCACACCAAATTTACATCCAGCAAGCTTTCTTACATCCATTCTTGCATACTTTAGATTGAAAAAAAATGCCTTCACACCGTTTTTGCTTGTAAAAAGAATCCAGTCCATGCTACTGATTTTCTTTTCAAACTCTTCGATGATAACCGGTTCTATTCTTCCAACTTTAACTGCTAATACATCTGCACCAAGTTCTTCTAGCTTGGATATGATTCTGTTTTCGCCGTGCAAAGCGCTATCTTCTTCTATGTATGGTACCACAATTTTTCGGCCAAACAGTGGTCTTTTTTCAAAGAAATTCAGTTTGTCCTGCAATGCCACAACATTTCCAACTACAATTGTAGCTGGTGATTTCAGCTTTGCCTGTTCCATTTTTACACCAATATTTTCCAAAGTTCCGACGCATTTGCTCTGGGTCGGCGTTGTTCCGTTGGAAATGACTGCAATCGGTGTATCTGCACTTCTTCCGGCTTTGATAAGCCCTGCCGCAATACTTTTTACATGCGCAAGTCCCATTAAAAACACACAGGTCACCGTCTCGTCGGTAAGACGTGAATAATCTATCTCCATCTCTTCGTCTTTTCTGCTGTGTGCGGTGATAACCTGAAAACCTTTGGCGATTCCTCTATGGGTAATTGGGATTCCAGCATCCGCCAGTGCTGCAATCGAGGAACTGACACCCGGCACAACTTCTACCGGCACCTGACGTTCCACCAAATACAACGCCTCCTCGCCACCTCTGCCAAACACATACGGGTCTCCGCCCTTTAGCCGTACAACCAATTCATATTGTCTTGATTTTTCAAACAAAAGCTGGTTGATATCTTCCTGTTTCATGATATGTTTATGATTTTCTTTTCCAACATAAATCTGTTCACAACCTGGCTTGGTTAAATCCAGTAATTTAGGTGATAAAAGCCGGTCGTAAACCAGACAATCTGCATTTTCCACATATGCTTTTGTCTTTAAAGTAAGCAGGCCCGTATCTCCCGATCCTGCTCCTGCTAATACTACTTTTCCCATTGATTAATTTTCGTCTCCATTCTTGTTCGAAAGTTCAAATTGATTTTTATAGTTTTGAGAATTGGAAGCTGTTATTGTAAATCATCTTTTGATATTTCAATCGATGGATCATGTTCCATCCCTTTTAATTCAATATCCGATTTTGTAGACTGGAAATTATCTCTCGATTTGAATATCTCTCGCAACGATTATATACACGCCTGCGTCAACATTTTGTATGTAAGCCTTGTACCCATCAATACTTTCTTCAAACTCAACTGCATACTACGATAAGCTTAATAAAACTCGGTTAATTTTCTGTCAAGTTCTCTTATTTCTTCATCGGAAGAAATCTCTCCTAACAAAGCAATTTTTTCAATTTCTTCTCTATCTATTCGCAATTTTTCAATTTGCTCCAAATATTCTTCACCTAATGATACCCCAAATATTGCACCATACTCTTCACGTACCACATTGCTAAAATAGTCTGGTGAAATGTCAAAAAAACGCCCCCTTTTCTTACATAATATATAGTGTAAAAAAAGAACCTTTTTCATTCTATCCATATCATGTAAAAAAATGTAAAGTTCTTGTAAGCTTTTCTTTGCAAAATTAGTTGCGTTTCCTTACATTCAGGAGTATCATTGCGTTGACACAACATCTAGGAGGAATCAATTATGAAATTAAAAACCAGACAAATTACAGTCACTGCAATTCTGCTGGCAATCTGTATTGTAAGCCAGTTCTTTAAAAATTTAAGCGTATACCTTACCGGACCAATCATCAATGCGGCTCTCATACTAGCTGTCATCTATGCCGGACCTGCGTGCGGTATCATCTTAGGTATTATTACACCAATTACTTCCTTTTTCATTACAGGAAGCCCGATTATGGCAGCTATTCCAGCCATGTTCCCATGCATTATGATTGGAAACATTATTCTGGTTGGCGCTGTCGCACTTCTTCGTGAAAAATGTGGGAAAACCGCAGGGTTTCCAATTTCCATTGTAATCGGCGCTGTACTGAAAGCATTGTTTATGGGAGTCGCTATTTCCCTTATTATCTTACCTAACATGCTTCCACCAAAAATGCAGCCAATGATGCACATTTTACAGCTTCAGTTTTCCGTTACACAGCTTATCACGGCCCTAATCGGTGGTGTCTATGCGCTCATCATTTACGCTGTTCTTCGCAAAACATCAATTGGAAAGTAGCACTCATTCTTACTTTTTTCGTGCTCAAAAGACTATTCGACAATTTTTTAACAAAGGAGAACGCTTGCTATGAACAAAGACAAAGATTTTCTTGGAACGGAACCGGTCGGAAAACTGATGTTTCGTCTGGCTATTCCGACCATTACTGCCCAGCTGATTAATATGTTATATAACATCATTGACCGCATTTACATCGGCCACATTCCAGGCAGTGGTGCGCTCGCTCTGACCGGCGTTGGCGTATGCATGCCCCTTATCATGATTGTTTCTGCTTTTGCAGCACTTGTAGGCGGCGGTGGCGCTCCACGTGCATCCATTGCATTGGGAAAAGGAGATACTGACACAGCGGAACATATTCTTGGAAACTGCTTTTTCCTGCAAATTCTGGTCTCCATCTTTTTAACCGTCATTCTTTTGCTCTGTAACCGGAGTCTCCTGCTTGCCTTTGGTGCGAGCAGCAACACAATTGAATATGCCGTAAATTACATGAATATATATACAATTGGTACAATTTTTGTACAAATGACACTGGGAATGAATATGTTTATCACAACACAGGGATTTGCGAAAACAGGAATGCTTTCTGTTCTAATCGGAGCTGGTCTCAATATCGCACTTGATCCATTGTTTATCTTTGCATTCCGTCTCGGCGTCAGGGGGGCAGCTCTCGCAACAGTTCTCTCACAGGCCGTTTCCTGCATCTGGGTTCTTGCTTTTTTAACCGGTAAAAAGACAATCCTTCATATCCGAAGAAAGAATCTTATGCTTTGTCCAAAGATTATTCTCCCTTGCGTTGCCCTTGGACTTGCCACCTTTATCATGCAGGCAAGCGAAAGCATTATCTCCGTATGTTTTAACTCTTCACTTTTAAAATATGGTGGAGATATTGCGGTTGGAGCCATGACGATTTTAACCAGTGTCATGCAGTTTGCCATGCTGCCATTGCAAGGCTTAGGCCAGGGCGCCCAGCCTATTTTAAGTTTTAACTACGGTGCAAAGAACGCAGAGCGTGTAAAAAAGGCTTTTAAAC
Source organism: Roseburia sp. 831b (assembly GCF_001940165.2). Taxonomy (NCBI): domain Bacteria; kingdom Bacillati; phylum Bacillota; class Clostridia; order Lachnospirales; family Lachnospiraceae; genus Roseburia; species Roseburia sp. 831b. The sequence goes on from NZ_CP135163.1 coordinate 235,117, forward strand.
TTCTTCTAGTTTCAAGTCTTTGTTACTCCACCACTCTATGGGCATTTATCCTGATTTTCCCGCAGATATTTGCCGGAATGTTTACGACGGATTCTGCACTTTTACGTTTCACACAATCGGCACTTCGCATCTACTGTGCATGCCTGCTGCTGTTTGGGATTCAGATTGCATGTCAGATGGCATTTACCTCTTTTGGTAAAGCAAAAGCTTCGATTGTTGTTGCTGTTACACGAAAATTCATCCTGTTACTGCCATTGATTTACCTGCTTCCTCATATCTGGACAACGAACCAGACCAATGCCGTCTATCTGGCAGAACCAATTGCGGATTTTATCGCGGTATCGTTTACCTCGATATTATTTACTTTTCAGTTTAAAAAAGTCTTAAGGGAATTAAATCCGTAAACTTGCGACACCAGGCCGCACAAAAAAATGTCTAGAGCCAACAACTCTAGACATTTTTTCAACTATTTTGTTTTTCCTTACATTAACTTATATCCGCCATCAATTTTAATGACTTCACCATCAATAAATTCTGCATCATCACTTGCCAGAAATGCAACCAGCTTTGCCACTTCTTCCGGTTTCGCCATACGTCCCTTGCATGTTTTGGAAGCCTGATAATCTAATAATTCCTGTGGTAAATCCTTATTCATATCGGTTGCCACCCAGCCCGGGCACACACAGTTTACGTTTACATAAGGTGCAAACTGCAAAGAAGATGTCTTGGTAAGACTGATAAGCGCTGCCTTTGACGCATCATATTCCGCACTTTCCGCATTGTATGTCGTCATAACATCTATGGTTGCAATATTTACAATCTTTCCATATTTGTTTTTTACCATTTCTGCTCCAAGAATTTGCGTAAGTAAAAATGGTGCATACAAATTTACCTGCATGGACTGTTCAAATCCCTGTACTGTTTTCTTTTGAAACTCATCATACAGCGCAATCCCCGCATTGTTTACAAGCACATCTACTCTTCCAAACACCTCTAAAGCCTTCGATGCCAGTTCTCTGACCTCGCTCTCTTTTGCAAGGTCAGCCTTTATCACTGCTGTTTTCACACCATACTTTTTCTTTATATCTTCACTGATATTTTCTGCTGCCTCTTTGCTATTCACATAATGAACAATAACATCATATCCTCTTGATGCAAACTCATAGGCTTCTGCCTTCCCCATTCCTCTGCTTGATCCTGTAATCATTGCTACTCTATTCATTCTCTTCATCCTCCAATTTCTCATCATCTTTCTGATTTACTGTTTCCATCCACTCGGGCAGGAATTTTTATGACACTTAAAGGTTCCTCATTTTTATTCGTTCTTCTGTTTCACCTTTCTTAATAAACTGTCTGCAAATCTGTTTTATGTTCCTATTGCTGTTTTTCATACTGTTTCATTCATTTTGTCGATTTTATTTTCTATCCAAACTTGCTCTTTCTTCCAAATAGTACGTTTTCGTACTATTTGAATAGTAGTACGAAAACGTACCATTGTCAAGTGCTATTTTTTCTTTTAACGTTTTCCCCAACTATTACTGCCTGGATGAAGATTTTTTTATTTCACGCAGTATTTTTTGTGATTCTTAAGTAGTTCGCAGTGAAAATTACTGTTTAGATGACAATTTTTCCATTCTGTACCGTATTTTTCGAAAATATCATGTAATTACCAAGAAAAAATACTGTATAAAACAAAGAAAATTTGTTCTATACAGTATTTCCATTTAGGAAGGATTTACAAGGTAACTTGGCAGTCTCTTCCAACTTTCGTCCATTTATTTTCTGATATAAACCGTATATACCTCATCTGTGACCTCATACACCGGAAGGAACATCGTTTCTGTTCCATTGTGTGAGGATTTGTAACTGCTTTGCTGCCATGGATATGCCTCATAAGTATGCTCCACAAAAGGAGTGAGCGCTTCTTCTATGCTTCTTCCATCTAAGCAAAAATGCTTGCCTTCCTCTCCAATTGCTGCTAAAACAATCGGGCCATCGAGAATAGCAGTCACATTCTCATTATCAGATAACCCTTCTCCCAGAAGATGTGAAAAAAATACAACCGAAATTTCTTCTTCGTCAAATTTTTTCGTTATGGAATAGTATTCTTCCCCGGTGTTTATCACCTCCCCATTGATTGCAATACACCCATTTGCCCAGACCGGAATTCGAAAACTTAATTCCATGACATCCGAGGAACTGACGGTAAACTTAAAGGACCATCTGGATTTTGTTTTTCTATTTTTCTCCTCTCCAAACAAGGCTCCAGAACAATATGTCATATCCACTTCCTGTCGGATGGACACTTTTTCCTGATTTAGTGCAAACGAAGCTTCTGAATTGATATATTGTTCAACGGAAACCTTTCTCTTTTCCTCATCCTTATAATAAATGAGGGATGCATATAATGTCTGTGCCTGAACCATAGTTCCGGTACAGCACCAGAAACTTCTGGTCTTATTTCCCCATTGTTTACGGCTGCCGTATCTTAATGGAAGAAAATAAGTTGGCATTCCGGTCACTTTATTCTGCTGCGCCAAAAAGGCATTGTATAAAATGCGTTCAATATAATCGCTATACTCTCTTTTTCCGGTAAAACGATACAGATACTCTGCCAGACGAACCATGTTATACATGGTACAAAATTCCTGCGTTCTCTCGCTGATTGCCTCATAAAAATGATGTGGCGGAATCCAGAATTCACCCGCATTTTGTCCACCGGTCGCATAAGCTTCCCTGTCCCTTTTTGCCTGTTTCCAAAACGCGAGAGCAAGCTTCAACCATTTTTCATCCCCGGTCACCTCATACATACATGCAGCTCCATGCGCTTCCGGAATGGAAGCATTCGCATGATTATCGGTCAATGCATCTTCTCCTTTTGCAAGAAGCGCAAAATCACTGTAAACGCTGTAAGCATCTGCTAACTTAAGATATTTTTCCTTCCTGGTAATCCCATACAGTCTTGCCCATATTTCAAGCATTCCACCTGCTTCCCCTTTTACGACGACCTCAGGCTTATCCTTTAAGTATTTTACCCAGTCGACATACCAGTCGGATGCATGGTCTAATAATTCAAGTGCAGCCTCATAGCCGGTGCATTCGTATGTATCCAACAACCCCATCAACGTCTTATGAAGCGTATATTGAGGCGACCAGATATACTCCTTATTTTCCAAACGCTTCATATATTTTTCTGGAATGGAGCCTATCCACTGCCCGCCATTTGCCTTTTGACATATTTTCAATTCATCAACAATTGTGTATAGTTTTGCCTCTAATTCCCGGTCTTTGTTGATGACTGCAAGATGTGCAGCCGCTGACATCCAATGACCTAGGAAATGTCCCCGCAGCTGACAGGTAGGTGATTCCCATCCCCAATGGATATACGTGTCATCCGGGTCCGAAATCTGTTGTAATCCCGGAAGCATGATTCCGGCTTCCAGATAAAAATTCTGGAGCAATGCCCTGTTATCCAGTTCCATTAAGTAATCTCTGTTTATCTTCTCTCTCTCCTTAAAAAGCCCCTCTGTCAGTCTTACCTCTGATAATTTTAATGACTTCATATCGTTTTCTTCTCCCATTCATTTTTGCGGCAACTCTTGGGTCGCCATTTCCCTATCTTGTGGCTATATATGTACTATAATCGTTTTCATTTTAAAAAAACAGGTGTATTATATGTATATACATGGAAAATTTTTGCTTTTTTGAAAGGATGGAAAAAGTATACGATGAATGAGATAACGTTAAACGAAACAGATGGAATTTATGTAGATAAAATAGACTTTTTAACAGCAAATACACCCTTTTTTCATGTGGATAGAATCGCAAAATCCAATGTTTTTATCTATGTTATCTCAGGATGCATATATGTTTCTGAGGAGGGAATCGATTATGAAATTGCGCCCGGTGATATGATACTTCTAAAACAAGGAACCCATCAATATGGAACAAAGCTGATTGCCGCCGGTACTTCCTGGATTTATGCTCATTTTTATATTGGAAAAATTGTAAAAAGCGAAGTTTTAGATTTTCCTTTGGATTCTTCAAGTATCACTCTTCCAAAGATGGTGCGTAACCTCTTGCAAACAGACTTTTCACAGCGCCTAAAACAAGTAATCCGTCTTTCCGAAAGTAATAAAACTCTGTGTAAAAACAGAGTTTCATCGGCTTTTCAAAGTATTTTATTGGATTTATACGAACACGGTAAACCAGCCTTACAAAAAGATTTGTCGGATCAGATTTTGGACTATCTTCAGTGCAGGGTTTCCGATACCCTCTCCGGCAGGGAAATTGAACAAGATTTCCACCTCACCTATCAATATTTAACCAGAACTTTTAGTGAAAAAAATGGCATGGGCATCTTGCAGTTTCACGCCCGGCTTAAAATGCAGGCCGCTGCCAGAGAACTGCGTTCCTCAAATAAAAGCATTTCTTCGATTGCCACAGAATTCGGATTCAGCGATGCCTTATATTTTAGCAAATGTTTCCGCAAGCAATTTGGAATCTCTCCAAGTGAATATCGAAAGAACCAGATATTTGACGCATTTTTCTGCTAAATAACTAACTCCATCTCCTTGGCATCACCAATACAGATTGCATTGCGGCCTTCCCTCTTTACCTGATATAGGTAATTGTCTGCCTGATGCAGAAAATCCCAGCTTCTGTTTGACTCTGTCGGAACTGTAATACAGATTCCCTGGGATATTGTTACAATAGATGCATTTCTGGAATATTCATGCTTAAGCTGCAAGCCTGCAATGTCATTTTTAAGCTTCATAGCTTTGGATAAGATCTCATTCCTGGAAAGTCCTTTATATATCACAATAAATTCATCCCCTCCGTATCTGGCGCAAAAAATTTCTTTGCTCTGCATCTTATTTAATAGGTTTGCTACCTGCATAATGCACGTATCTCCTGCCTGGTGACCGTAATTGTCATTGTATTCCTTAAAATAATCAATATCTAGAATCTCAATCGCATAGGGAACCTGTTCCCGAAGGCACTCGTCCATCAGATGCTGTGAATAATCTGTAAGTCTGTATCTGTTTGCAAGTCCCGTGAGTGCATCCGTCTCTGATTTTTTCAAAAGAAGCGCATTCTGTTTTTTTACCTGCTCCAATGCGTTTCGAATTCTTATCATGTTCGCAATCATATGCTTGCTTTCTTCTTCCATCGTCATAACAAGCTCATAGAACCGCATCGATGCATTTTTGTATTTTTCCATATCATTCTGGGATTTATAGTACTGGATTTTAAGTGCCAGCAGCTTTCTTTCCAGATTGATAATATCTGTATTCTCTATCACAGGATCTAATTTCCCCGCTATCTGTGCGCAAATATCATATTTTCCAATTTCAAATGCAAGCTCGCAAAGGGAATATAAGTCATCAAACAAATCAAGAATTGGAAGTGGTCCGTCAAATTTATCCGGATTTTCCAGACTGTCCATAATTCCCTGAATGATTTTGTCCCTTTCCTCTGTTTTACCGCAGCAATTATAGTATCTGGCTTCCATGCAGCCCACATACACATAATCCATATCATTAAAATATGATTTACACTGCTCGTTCAGACTGCGCACATATTCGCCGGCACGGTCTATTTTGCCTTGCAACAGATAGCAGCTTGCAAAATTCGTATAAATCATAATCAGACGTCCTAACTGCTTTTCCCTATCAGGGCTCTTCTGATAGATGTCATAAGCTGCTACAAACTGTTCGTTAGCCTCCTGATAGACACCATTTTGCATATATAAATAGCCCAGATTGATGTGTATCCTACATTCGTCAAGACGTAAGTTATGCTCCTTCGCACATTCCAAGGCATCCAGATAATAGTCCACTGCAACCGGTGCATTTCCTCTGTTAACAGAGGTTATCGCCATTATATTATAGGCTCGCGACAAAAGTCCCCACTGTTTTGTCTCACTTAAATATGGGATTGCTTTGGTCATACATGCAAGCATAAGCTTTATCTGATTATGCACATAATAATCTCCATTCCGCCGCCTTCGGCTGGCGGCACAAATAGTAATGAAAGTGTTCCAACTCTCTACACTGTGCTGTAAAATAGTTTGCAAGAAGCTACACTACAAAGCACGGGAGGAGGAGTTGTAATAACTTTCTTCGTTTTAGACAGCATAATAATCAGTGTAAGTTCTGCCTTTTCAAGCACAAATAAGTGGCATCATGAATCCGTACACTAAGAATTGTTTAAGCACCTTAGTTTAATTGTGTGGCAGTTCAGTCAATGGCTTCTTATCATTCACGAAAGGAGTCTGACTATGAAAGTTACTTATCAAACCTGTTGTGGTATCGATGTTCACAAATCTTTTCTCGTTGCCACAATTGTAAAAACCACTGGTGGCATTGAGCCTTCTTACCAAAAGAAGCGCTTTTCCACCTTTAACAATTCAATTCTTGAATTCAAGCAATGGCTTCTCGACAATGATTGCCATGATGTCTGTATGGAATCCACAGGTAAATACTGGGTTCCTGTCTTTAATCTTCTGGAAGATGAGATCAATGTTGTCATTGCCAATCCCAAGTGGGTAAAGGCTGTGAAAGGCAACAAAGATGATACCAAAGATTCTAAATGGATTGGGGATTTATTCCGTCTCGGACTTGTCAAAGGCAGCTATATCCCTTGTAAGATAGTCCGTATTCTCAGGGAATACACTCGCTATCGTTACAAGCTTGTTTCCTGCCGTTCAAGTGAAAAGAATCGATATCAGAATGCTCTTACTGTCTGTAATGTTGCATTAGATTCTGTTGTTTCCGATATCTTTGGGAAGTCATCCATGTCCATTATCGACTATCTGCTTGAACAATCGGGTACATCCATTAACCACGAAGAAATCGCATCTAAGCTTCTTCGGAGCCTCAAATCCAAAGAAGATGCTGTTATAGAATCCGTCGAAGGATATCAGATGACTGATGCCCAAAAATACCGTGTGCGCCTCGTCCGCACACATATGGATTATATCACAGCAGAAATCAACGATGTTGATAAAATGATAGAAAATATGATTTCTTCTAATCCTGATTTTGAAAATGCTGTCCAGTTCCTCTGTACCATTCCGGGTGTCAAACGTGATAGTGCAATCACTATCATCTCCGAAATCGGTACTGATATGTCTCAGTTCTCAAGTTCCAAACGTTTATGTTGCTGGGCTGGTCTTACACCAGGCAGCAATGAATCTGCTGGTAAGAAGAAATCTGTTCGGATTACACGTGCCGGTGTCTACCTCAAACCTGCATTAGTACAGTGTGCTCATGCAGCCGTAAAATCTGACAAATCTCCTTACTACAAAAAGAAATATGAATCACTTGTTAAACGTCGTGGCAAGAAAAGAGCCATTATCGCTATTGCCCGTATGATTCTTACTGCCATCTACCAGATGCTGTCTACTGGTGAGCAGTGGAATCCGAGCGATCTTTACAAAATCGATATGCCTGTAGCTCTTGTTGAAAAACAAAAGGCAAAAGCTATCAAGCAAGCCAAGAAACTATTGCAACGGGAGGGAATACTTCCTCCTGATGAACCATTAGCTTCTTAATCTAATTCACTATATCTATAACACTCTAAAAAGTTGCCTGATTTAGACAGCTTAGTAAAGTGCGCCCATTTATGGCTGTCCTCTACTTTCTTTCACACTA